>JBNKXM010000018.1:257-12734 GCA_050300315.1 Thalassotalea sp.
AACGATGTACTCAGACAACAAGACAGCGGTATGGTCATTGATGCGGTGTTTTATAACCAAGACGCGCAACGTGGTGGTGATGGCGGTAACTGGAATGAGCGTAATAGTAAGCCACCGCTTGCAACATGGGCTGTGTGGCAAATTTATCAGGCCAGCCAAGATCTTAGTTTTATCAGCGAAATGTTTCCTAAACTAATGGCGTATCATAATTGGTGGTATCGAAATCGTGATCATAACCATAATGGCTTGATTGAGTATGGGGCGACTCGGCATCCTGCTCATAATGATCAGCAGGGAAATATTCGCTTTAGTGTGCAATATCCTGTGGACACACCAATGAAGTCAGCGTTAAGCGGTTGCCAATTGACTGAACAAGGTTGGTTTCATTGTTCGGGTATGACGCTTTATCAGAGAATTATTGATCAGGCGGATTATCAGGCGATTGATATCGGCGCTCAACACGGTGCAGCGTGGGAATCTGGCATGGATAATGCCGCGCGTTTTGGTTTTATTAGCCAATCACAGCTAGCGGACTATGCGGCTAAATATCATCAAGGTGATCTACGCAAAGCACGCCAAGACTGGCAGGTGATGTTTTATGAAAATAGAGATCCCAACGGTAAATTACTTGGTTTTTCTATTAATCAAGAATCAGTGGAATTAAATAGCTATTTAGCTCAAGAAAAACAACTACTAGCAAAAATGGCATTGTTGCTTAAACGCGATAAACTTGCGAAGGAATTACAACAACAAGCGCAGCACTTGGCAGTGCGTATCAATCAATGTTTTTTCGATCAAACTACTGGCTTTTATTATGATCGTCAACTGCCAGAGCACAGCACAAATTCGGAATCATGTCAGGGAGAACTGTTAACCAAACGAGGTAAAGGGCCAGAAGGGTGGAGTCCTCTATTTACTGAAATAGCGACACCTGAGCAGGCAAAAAAAGTGGTGGAAAATATCTTGTCTGACAATGAATTTAATAGTTTTATACCCTTGGGAACAGCGGCATTGTCAAGCCCTGCCTATGATGCCGATATTTATTGGCGAGGACGAGTGTGGCTTGATCAGTTTTACTTTGGTGTGATGGCGTTAAACCATTATGGCTATCAACAACAAGCCATTATGCTAGCTAATAAATTATTACAACATGCCGAGGGGCTCAGCGGTAATGGCGCAATTCGTGAAAACTACAATCCGCAAACTGGCGCGGTGCAGGGGGCAACAAATTTTAGCTGGAGTGCAGCTCACCTGTATCTGCTTTATCAGCAGTTATTAAGCCAATAAATTACGCCAGCAAACAGAGAAACGAGTGATGACCAGTTACTCGTTTATTACCAAAAAAACCCGTTATCACAATAGCTTATATAAGCTATTTCTGTAATCGATTTGACTGCATTGCGCTTTGTCGTATTATTGAACTTTCTGTTAAATAGAAAGTCACTAGCGCTGTGGTAATTCGACAATGGATAACTGGACTAGGCTCTCTTAATTTTCTATTAAATTCATCAGTTTATCTTTTGATTAACTGTCATAGGTGTCGACATAATGTTTTCTGCCTTACGAAAATCGCTCGCCAGTAAACCAAGTTTTGCGGATATTCAAACGAATATTTGGGCAGGGTTGACCGTTGGTGTTATCGCCTTACCATTATCGATGGCGTTAGCAATAGCGAGTGGTGTTGCTCCTCAGCATGGCCTATATACAGCGATAATTGCCGGTATGGTGATTGCACTAACCGGTGGCTCTAAGGTTAATATTTCTGGTCCTACAGCAGCATTTGTTGTGGTGTTATTACCTATAGTGCAACAGTTTGGTCTCGGTGGATTACTACTTAGCGGTTTAATTGCCGGATTGGTGCTGATCATGATGGGAGTTGGCAAGCTAGGTAAGCTGATTGAAATTGTACCTTACCCTGTGGTGATTGGCTTTACCGCTGGTATTGGCGTAGTGATTGCAACCTTGCAAATCAAAGATTTTCTCGGGCTTAATATCATACAGTTTGATGGTGACTATCTTGATAAATTAGTGGTGATTTTATCGGCGTTACCCAGTATCAATTGGCAAGAATGTTTTATTGGTTTAATCACTATGGCGGTGCTAGTCATTTGGCCAAGGTTTAACGGTAAAATTCCCGGACATCTTGTTGCCTTGTTTTTAGGTTCTGCTACGGCGTGGTTGTTGAGCCAACTAAACCAAGAGTTTGAAATTGCTACTATAGGTAGCCGTTTTCAATATACCATTAATGGCGTAATGGGACAGGGCATCCCGGCGCTATTACCTTCGTTTGACTGGCCGTGGAATTTACCCAATGCGAATGGCGAGCCAATTGGCATCAGTTTTGAGCTGATTAAGTTGTTATTGCCATCGGCGATCACAATAGCGATTTTGGGGGCATTAGAGTCGCTATTGTGTGCCGTTGTCGCTGATGGTATGACAGGGAAGAAACATGATCCTAATGACGAATTGATCGGACAAGGTATAGGCAATATTATTGCGCCACTGTTTGGCGGTATACCTGCAACAGCTGCAATTGCGCGAACAGCGGCAAATATCAAAGCTGGTGCTAGCATGCCATTGGCATCTTTTGTTCACGGTGTGTTTATCCTCGGCGCTATTTTAGCGCTGACCCCGTTACTTGCTTTCATTCCAATGGCGTCGATGGCAGCATTGCTCTTGGTCGTTGCTTGGAATATGAGTGAGGTCAATCATTTTATCCGTACGCTAAAAATAGCGCCGAAAGATGATGTCATAGTGCTACTTATCTGTTTTACCTTAACAGTACTGTTCGATATGACTATCGCGGTAGCGGTTGGCATGGGACTCGCGGCAATGTTATTTATTCGTAAAAGCATTAGTTTGGCCAGCTCGATAAAGATAGAAAAAAATCATCAAGACTATGGTGAGTTACCTGATAGCATTGCGATATATGACATTAATGGTCCATTGTTTTTTGGCTCGGCTCACAAAGCGTTAAAAACTATTTCACAGGTGACACCGGATCTCAAAGTAGTGATCTTAGACATGTCAGAAGTGAACATGCTTGATATGAGTGCAATTGTTGCGATGGAATCAATACGCGAAAGTCTGAAAAAGCAAGATATTGCGTTGATCATTAATAACTTAGCACCGAGAATGGTGGTGAAATTGCGACGCGCAGGCATTCGTTATAAACCGGGCAAAATTGAATTTTCTCGTCGGCTAAGTGATGCAGTTACGCGCGCTTACGACATGTCAAAGTAAGTGCTGCAGATAATAAAAAGCCAGCGCACACTTGCACTGGCTTTGTTCTGAGGTTTATTGAGTTATTCGTCTGCTGAACTTAATGTCATTTCGGCAATTTTATTTGCTTCAATATCGGCTTCAGTAAAGCGTAATGGGCGAAGCTGTGGTTGGGATGAATAGAGCTCCGATTGGTCGGTATTATGTTCATCACCATACGTGCGAGATTGTGAATAACTGAGTAAGCCTCTCGCCACAGGGCCTTGGTCGGTAAAGTTTACGACACTCATCCAACTACTGCCATAACCTATATGATAACCCCCTGCTTCAGTACTAAGAATTGAACTAGTGTCTTGTGCTGGATATACATGACGAGGTAGTAAGGTACCATCATTACCCGTTCTACTGTTAAATACATTGAAGCCTCCTTCAATATTATGAGCACCTGCCCATGGGATCTTCACGCCAGATGGGCTGCCATCAGGTAAACTACGTTCAGCAAATTGCACGTTGCCAAGGGTTTCATCGAGCGCAATGCCAGCATTGTTTATTTTAATGATCGCTTGAGCAAATTGCTCTAGTGTGGTTGAGTTATTGACTAAACCATTTGGCGTGTTGAGCGGATCGCTGCTGTTAAATGGTGTCATCCATTGCGGATTTTGGTTAAATTGAAACGCAAACTCTCTAAACAGATGTGCTGCCGCACTGTTTTTGTTCATGGTGCCATCCCATTTCGCTAGTGCAGAGCAGCCTTCACTAATATCTATTCCTAACACAGGGGTATTACCTTGGGCACTGCAATAAGTGAGTAAGTCGTTAAGGATAGCTTCGGCTAAATAACTACGGTTGCTTAATAGCGCATTTTCAACTTCCATCGGTGAAAATAAGCCATCACTGCCAGCAGCATCTTGAAGGAACGTTTGTCCCATTCTTGAGCGCAGCGTTTGTTGATTGTCAGTTTTCCCATACAAAGGTGATACACCTGTGATAGGCATATTGGCATTGGTTAACCAGAAACTGTCATTAGAGTTTTGCACAGAATCAGTGCCTTGATATTTAGGTGCCTGCTCGTAAGGTACCGAGCCTTCGAAGATAAAGGTCGATAAAAATCCTGGTAAGATGGTAAAGCCTGCGGCTTGTTTCGCACCAATTAGCAGAGGATTTGTCGTTAATTGTTCTATTGCCGTTGCTGTTAAATTAGGCACGGTTGAGTCATCAATATAAAAGACGTCACCATCTTTGTCTGCCGACATGGTATTGTTAAAAATTACACCGTCATAGTCTTTGAAGGCTTGTTTAAATTCGGTTAAGTTGCCTGCCATATTCATGGCTAACCAATGATCTATGATGTCAAAGTTTGCGCTATTTGCGTCGCGAATCGCATAGGCCGATGTATCATTCCAGTCAAAGCTGCCAGGGACAACAATCATAGGTCCTTGCACTGTCGAATAACTTTTTTTACCAAACTTCATGGTGACACCAGGCGCTACCGCAACATCAATCATCAATTCACGCATATCAATAGGCCGCGCAACGCCATCTATGTTTTGTGCCAATTGGCCTGGTAGCGAATTATCTAACGTTAACTGATAGACAACGAAGTGCTCTGCAGTCGAGAAGGTATGTGTCCAAGCAACATTTTCATTAAAACCAATATTGACTACACCCGGCATGCCAGATAATGAGCCGCCCATCACATTTAAATATCCAGGAATCGTGCTATGGAATTGCCAAAATCTTAAGTTGCCTGTATGTGGAAAATGAGGATTGGCCAGTACCATACCTTTACCATTTTCCGTTTTATCTTTACCTAATCCCCAACCGTTTGAGCCTAAATCAAGGGGATTTTTTTCCGGCATAGTAACGCGAGGTTTAAATTTCATGGTTTGCGCTGGAGTGCTAGCCGCTATCGGATAGGGGGCAAAACTTTCCCCTGGAGGAGCCGCCAAAAACATCGGCCCTAAAAAGTTTGCTGCACCTGGTAGCAGGGCTACACCTAAAGAGTAAGTTAATACATCAATGTCGGTAATTGGCTGTACCCAAGGCTGGCCAGCACACGAAGCATCAATTTCATTGCCAGTATCGGCGAGATAACGGTTATAACCAGCGGCATAGCCAGCAAGTAATGCCTGGCTGTTGACTGACATGCCGCGAATGTTTTGCTCTGCTTGCTTTCTAATGTCTAATGCTAAAAAGCCAAAGTCATTAATAAGATGCTCTGAGTCTCCCGAACCTGGCACCATATCTGGGCCGTAAAATTTCGAGCGTTGCGAATTATATTTTAAAATTTGATCGGCGAGTACGCAGATATTGTCTTTTGCAAACGCATAACCAACACCATAGGCGAGACTTTGTAAATTATCTGCCGTGACATGAGGTACACCGTAATCTGTCCAGCGAATATTGGCGGTTAATGTGCCATCGTCATCAAAGGCTGGTACAGGGCTTGTTGTTGGAGTTGTTGGCTCAGGAACTGATGGCGGGGTATAACTCGATGTTCCTTGGTATTTCCAGTCGTCACCGCACGCGGCGAGCAGGCAAGCTATGCTGATGAGTGTTAACGGTTTTTTAAAGTATGTTATTGATTTTTTCACTGTTATCTCCCTGACTCTTTGTCTTTGTCTTTTTATCTGATCGTACCAGTTTTAGCATATGATTATTATTTATACAATGATATTCAAATATAGCAGTGATATTGCACTTCTTTATAAAATCGTCACTTTTGTTATCTAAGATTGACTGTACTTTTGGGCGAAAGTTGGTACTATCCTTTCCCAACCAAGGGGTGCGTTGTTTGAGCAATCAATCACGCTGAGAAATATTACCCTTATTACCTGAAACGGATAATGCCGGCGTAGGGATGGTTCAATAGTTAAGTGGTAGCAAGTTTCTTTGTTACTTTCTGTATATATTGGCTTTTTCACGACGGTTATTGTTGTGAGAGCCCAATGAAATTTGTAAAAACTCCGATAGCACTAGCCTTATTAATTAATACCACTTTAGTTTCTGCTCAATCTGATCTAGCAGAAGGTGAGTCCAATGGTGATCAACAATCGATAGAAGTGATCACGGTACAATCGAGTTATCGCACGCAAAGCTTGCAAACAACTGCCGCCTCATTATCGGTCTTGACTGAAAACGATCTAGCGTTGCGTGGTGCACAAAATCTCGAAGAAGTGATTGGCGGTGCAGCCAATGTCAATTTTTCTAGTGGTTCTCAGCGTGCTCGTTATTATCAAATTCGCGGCATTGGCGAACGCAGTCAGTTTCAAGAACCGATCAATCAGTCGGTCGGCATTATTGTCGATGACATTGATCTTTCAGGCATTGGTAGCATCGCCTCTACGTTTGATATTTCACAAGTGGAGTTCTTTAGAGGGCCCCAAGGCACGCGCTTTGGTGCAAATGCGTTGGCAGGACTGATTTACATGTCGAGTAATCAGCCAAGCGAGACATTTGAAAGTGCAATAAAATTAACCGCGGGTAACTATGGTAGTTATGGAGCGGGCGTGATGTTATCAGGACCTGCCACTGATAAGGTAAACTACCGTTTTTCGGCTGAGCAATACAATAGTGATGGCTTTATCGAAAATACTTATCTTGATAAACAAGACACCAATAACCGTGATGAATTGACGTTACGAGGTAAGTTAGCGATTCACGCTAGTGATGATTTATCAATTGATTTAACGGTTTTGCATGCTGATTTTGATAATGGCTATGATGCGTTTTCGCTAGATAATACACGTAAAACTATGTCAGATCAGCCGGGTTTTGATCAGCAAAAAACCACGGCGGCAAGTGCAAAATTGACCTATCAAAAATTAACAGGTGTTGATTTGGTATCAATTTTTAGTATTGCAGATTCTGATTTGGCGTACGGATATGATGAAGACTGGAGTTACCAAGGCTTGCATCCGTGGGAGTATTCTTCAACTGATCATTACCTAAGAGACCGAACTAACTATACGGCTGAGTTTAGAGCATTGTCGAATGAACAAGGCAAATTGTTTGCGGGGACGACCAGCTGGGTAACAGGTATTTATTTCAAACAAGACGAAGAAGAATTAACGCGTCAATATACCTATTTGGATAGTGATTTTAGTTCGTCATTTAGCGCGAAAAATATAGCGTTTTTTGCGGAACTTGATAGTGCACTAACTAAGAAGTTAACACTTACTTCGGGTGTACGTTATGAAAAAAGAACAACAGATTATGATAACTCGCAAGGGCTAGCGTTTTCGCCAAACGATGGTATGTGGGGTGGGAAGTTGGTGTTGTCGTATCAAATGGATGCCGATGCGATGAGCTATGTTTCGATAAATCGTGGTTATAAAGCTGGCAGTGTTAATAGCAGTGGCAGTTTAGCTGACGAATTACGTGTGTTTGAACCAGAGTTTTTATTAAGTTATGAATTAGGTTACAAGGCGAGTTTCTTAAATGATAGCGCTTATCTTCGAGCGGCTGCGTTTTATATGAATCGTGATGATATTCAAATTAGTAGCTATCATCTTAATGAACGAGCGGATGGCAGTGCTGAGTTTATCAGTTATTGGGACAATGCTGCTGAAGGTTCAAACTATGGTGTTGAACTCGAAGCGGCGTGGCAGCTTAATAAATTCGTTGAGCTCTATGGCAGCTTAGGTTTACTCGAAACGGAATTTAAAGGCTATGTTTATGCCGATGGCACAAAAGAAACTGGCCGAGACCAAGCCATGCGCCGCAATATCAATTCAATGTCGGCATTAACTATTTTCCAAGTGAATCTTGGCAGTTGAACTTAGGCCTAGATGGTAAAGACAGTTTCTATTTTTCTGACAGTCATGAACAACGCTCTGACGATTATCTGGTGTTAAATGGGTCGATTAGTTTTGTCCAGCCTAAATGGCAGCTAAAATTATGGGCAAGAAACCTGTTTGATAAAGATTACGCGACTCGTGGTTTTTATTTTGGTAATGACCCACGTGATGGTTATAGCGAAAAAGCGTATTATCAGTGGGCGGAACCTGCGGTATTTGGTTTAACCCTTGATTACCATTTTTGATCGGCGCAGCTAAGATTATTCAATAACGAGGAATACCTGATGGAAGTATCAATCGAAATTAGTTTATACCCACTGGCTGAGCAGCAGTTTAAAAGTGAAATTTGGTCTTTCATCAAACGGTTACGACAAGTGGAAGGTTTGCAGGTGGTAACTAATGGCATGAGCACACAAGTGTTTGGAGATTATGATCTGGCGGTCAGTAAGGTGATGGCCGAGATTAAACATGTTCACCAAACGTTAGATGCAGCGGTGTTCGTTTGTAAATTTATTGGTGGCAATCGCAGCCAGGTTGAAGCGGAAAGTTGATGACAGACACGTTTCAGTATTTTATTGAGTTGCCGTTTTGGGAATTACTGGCAGTGCTTAGTGCGCTGGTATACGTTGTTTTGGCAGCGAAAGAAAATATTTGGTGCTGGCCAGCGGCCCTGATCAGTACCTTGATTTACACCGTTATTTTTTATGATGTTTATCTATGGATGGACAGTCTACTGCAGGTTTATTATCTGATCATGGCGGTTTACGGCTGGTATTGTTGGCAAAATTATACTCAGGCAGATGCACAGGTTGCTCATATTCAATCGTGGCCACTGCAACGTCATCTGATGATCATCGCGATATTATCCGGACTCTCAATAGTAGTCGGTTGGTTGATGGCAAATTTTACGCCTGCTGATTTCCCGTATTTTGACTCAGCGACTACGGTGTTTTCGGTATTTGCAACCTACATGGTGGCGAAAAAAGTATTGGAAAACTGGTTTTATTGGATTGTTATCGACGCTGTGTCAATTTATCTCTATCTTGCAAAAGACTTACAACCAACCGCAATGTTATTCGTATTCTATGTCATGATGGCTATCTATGGTTATCTGCAATGGGCGGCTAAAGCCAATAAAGATAACGGTTTAACACAAATGTCGATGTCCTAATATGGATGAAGGTAACGTGCAATTAATCGGTGCAATTAAGCGTTTGCCCTGTTTTATTGATACACCATGCGAGATTGCGCCAATAAGCCAAGGCTTGAGTCATCGTTGTTTTAAAGTGGATATAATCTCTGCTGCTGAGCAAAATAGCACGAGCTATTTTGTTAAATACTTAGGTGACCATCCAGTAAGCGCATCCAACGAGTTGCACGCGTCACAATTAGCATCGGATCGGCTGCTTTCTCCCCACGTGAACTATTGTTCTCAATCTTGGTTAGTGAGTAGATTTATTGATGGGGAAATCCTTGCAACCTTAGATTTACCACTCGAAGAGAAGTATCGTTTAAGCGTTCAGTTGTTGGCAAAGTGTCATCAATTAGCTCCAAGCCATAAGATATCCTCCTATACAATCGGGGATATTATTAAACAACAATTGCTGAATAGTCGGTTATTGCCAAAACAGCGTGACACTCTGCACTTAGTGTGTCAACAGCTCCTAAATTTTAATGAACGCGGAACGAAAGTGTTATGTCACGGTGATGCGAATTTTTCCAATATGTTGCTCAGCGCAGACCAAACGCCTTGGTTAATTGATTTTGAATGCGCATTTGTTGGTTACCCTGAGTTTGATATTGCGATGTTGATTGCGATTAATAATTTGCCGACGACGCATCTTGAAGCGCTCATTTCTGCCTATGAAAAAATTTCTGCTCTTTCGCTAGATACCGACTTGGTTCAGGCATATTTACCCTGTTGTTATCTGATTAATGGTTTGTGGTATCGCAATCATGCAGATGAATCACAGAGCCGAACCTTATATTTGCAATTAGCTGATCAGCAGTTTCGGCTTTCTGATCAACTCAATATTCTAGCCATCAGCTTAACTGAGCTACTTAATTAGGCACGAGCATAGGATAATGCTTGTGTGAAGCCAAACAATTTTAGCTACTAATGTACTAACTAACCTATACTCAAAAGATAGATGGTGTTTGGCAAGGTTCAAATGCGTTTTATGATATTGAATATCTAATGGAGCAGGTAAAAGCGTTGTTTGTTAGCAGGTTAACGGATAATGATATTTAAGCCAGTTGATTGTCTTTAAAGTTAATAGAGTATTTGCATGATAGGTTACTATAAAATTTTTGTTGTATTGTTTATGGTTAGTAACATCAGTCATGCGGCTTCGTTGCCAGAAAAATTGCCGCTACTTGATGATAATCAAACGATAGAAGTTAATTTTACTTTAAAAGATAAAACTTACCATTTTAACGGCAGAGTAGACGCCAATCGTTATATTTTTAATGAAGATGGCAGCAAAACCATCAATATAGCAACCTTAGATTGGCCACCATATGTCGGAAGAAGTTTATGTAATTTAGGCTGGAGCATTCAGGTTGCCGTCGCCGTGTTAACCGCAAAAGATTACCAAGTTCAGGTTAATTTTTATCCTTGGGTCAGAGCCGTTATGATGGTTGAAAGTGGACAAATGTAGGTTTTGTTCCCAGAATATTTTATCGAAGATAGCGCACCGTCTGATATTTTCCCATTTAAGAAACGTCGAGAGCTTCTGGTGCAATCGAATGAAATGATCGGTGGTAATATTTCGTTTATCAAACGAAAAGGTGATGATTTTGTTTATAACAATAATTTAATGTCGATTAAAGGAAAGGCGATTGGCGTGGTAAGAGGTTATCAGAATACGCCAGAGTTTGATGCAATCATGGATGAAGGCTTGATCTCGGTAGTTTCCGCGATTGATGAACTGCAATTATTAAAATTACTTATTGCCAAACGTGTTGATTTAATTATCGGCGATCCCAGTGTATTTAATTATGTAATTAGCCACGCCAATTTAACGGATAAAGAAAAGTTGGCGATGTCAGAGGGACTCGAAGAAGTGTCCCCTGCAATAAAATATAATCATCTCTATTTTGCGGTATCAACAAAGTATGCCGATTGGCAACAATTGCTAGAGGATATTAATTTATCGCTTATTGACTTTGAAAGCTCGGGTGAATTGAACAAGATTTACCAGAGAGGTAGTGAGTGTCATTAATGATTGTTTAACAAATACTTGGTGGTTGAGAGAATATAAAACGACGTTAAGTGGAATAACGTCGTTTTTTATTTGCTGATAGTTACGCTATTGCGACGCTAATTCCTGATCAAATTGTACTTCGCGTACTTTTCCCATCTGCAATAGGCTAGGTAAGAAGATAAGGGTAAAGACAGTGCTTACGCTCATACCGCCAACGATAACGGCAGCAATACCTCGGTAAAGCTCTGCGCCAGCACCAGGTATTAAAAGCAGCGGTAACATACCGCAAATACTTGTTAACGTACTCATTAATATTGGACGTAATCTTAAGCGTACTGCTTGCTCAACGGCGTCATGGCGAGACAAGCCTTCCGATTCGCCGATTCTGGTTTGATACACCAATAAAATCGCGTTATTAACCACAAGTCCTAATAAAATGATAAACCCTATCATAGTAAGGAGATCCAACGGCTGAAAAATTACTAAGTTGGTCAGTTGTAATACAGCGATACCGCCGACAGTTGCCAACGGAATCGTTAATAACACCAAAAGACTGTCTTTAAATGAGCGAAACAGCGCCGACATCAGTAAATAAAGGATCGCTAATGCAAGCACAAAGCTTTGACTCATATTAGTTAATGCTTCCGTTAACGCTTCTGCTGAGCCTCGATAAGCAATGGCACCAGATTCAGAAAGTTGCTCCATGATGGCGGGTTCTGCTTTCTCTTTAATAATGCTAATTGCTTCTTCTAAGCTCAGATCTTCAGGGGGCGTTACTTGTAACGAAATGGTACGTTTTCTATCGACCCGTCTGATAGAACTTGGTCCAGCGGTTCTGACAATATCCACTAATTCACCCACCGGTTGTACACCGGCTTTAGGTGTGAATAAAGGTATTGCTGCTAACTCTTCTGGTGACTGCCAGTCGGTCGAGCGTAAAATCACGTTTAGGCGTTTTTGACCATTAAAAAAATCGCCAACATATAAACCTGTGCCCAGTGCACGGGAAATAGAGGACACTTGCTGGCGAGACCAGCCCGCTTCCGCTACGCTACGCTCGTCAGGTACCATGCGCAATTCTGGTTCGGCAAGGGTAAGCCCAGGCGTTGGACGGATCTGCGCGCCGGGTAAGGCTTGGCTGACTGCGCCATAACCAATTTGCGCCGCGTTAAGTAATTCGTCAACATCATTACCTTGAATATCGATATCAATGCGACGACCGCCACCAAGGTTGCCAAATAATTGTGCTT
>JBNKXM010000019.1:0-12566 GCA_050300315.1 Thalassotalea sp.
CGATTTTCAGATCAGAACCTTAGCTAATTTGATCGAGTCGATGATTGCTGGCGATTATTCGCTTCGCGGTCGATTACAAACTAATCAAGCATTTCAGGAGTTATTTAGCTTAATTAACGATTTATCAGATACCTTAGCCAAACATAAAATTGAAGCGCAAGAATCTCGCCTATTGCTTGAACGTATCATGGAGCAAATGGACGCTATGGTGCTAGCGACCGATGAGCAAGGTGTTGTGGTATTAGCCAATGCGTCGGCTCGCAAATTGATTTTACAATGTGGTGAAGAGCTGGAGCACTTGCCTTTGGCATCCACTTCAATAGGCGCTGAACTACTTGCTGCAGACTCGGGTATCGTTGAGTTTTCTCAGCCACTGCTCAGTGGTGAACATCTTTTAGTGAAAGAGTCGTTTTTAAGCCAAGGGCAACGGCATCAATTGTATTTACTAACTAATGCCGAACGTTTGTTAATGGAAAAAGAACGTAAAGCATGGCAAAGCTTGATCCGAGTGTTAAGCCATGAAATTAATAATTCGTTGACGCCCATTGCAGCGATCAGTCAATCAATGCAACATTCTTTACAACAGCCAGATGCAAGGCTTGAACAGTCGATGTTGCTCGAAGGTGTGAACATTATTAACGAGCGCGCCGAATCGCTGAATCGTTTTATCACTAGCTATAGCGAATTGTCTCATTTGCCTAAGCCAAATAAATCATCAGTAAGGCTTTCAGCCATGCTGAGTCGATTAACGCCGTTATATCCACAATGCCAGATTGCTATGGATGAAGGTTGTGATCTGACGCTGGAAGTGGATAGTAATCAGTTTGAACAGGTACTGATTAATTTATTTAAAAACGCTAGTGAAGCGATGCAAGGACAAACGCAAAAAGCGATCGAGCTAGTGACCATACAAGATGGACATAGCCAGCATATTGAGATCAAAGATCACGGCACAGGCGCAGCGAATTTGTCAAACCTGTTCGTACCGTTTTATACCACTAAGCAACAAGGCAGTGGCATAGGATTAACTTTGTGTCGGCAAATTTTGTTTAATCACAATGGACTCATTAGTCTCGCTAACCGTGAAGATTGTTCTGGGCTTATCGTGCGCCTGACCTTACCTGCACCGTTGAATTAGGGTAAAAAAAACGACGCAGTAAGCGTCGTTTTTTATGGTTATGTAGCGCTAAACTTAGGCGATGTTGGATTCCATCGTCATTAATGACGCGTTACCACCCGCCGCCGTAGTGTCAATCGTGACAGTTTTTTCGGTCACCATACGGTAGAACAGGCTTTCATTATTGTACGCAGTAATTAGCGGTAAAATCGCCCCTTTACGTGCAGCAATGATTTCACCAACGCGTTGTTTAAATGGACTGACATTATCGACGATCGCTCCGGCAAGTGACGGATGATTTAAGATCACATCAATATGCCCAAATTTAGCGACCTGGAAGATACCTTCTGCAAGACCTGACGCAGTTAATAGATCGGCTATCGCTTGAGTTTCCGCCAAAAATTCATCGTCAACAATCGCTATAACACAGTTACCAGCGGCAAGTGCTGATATCACAGACATCATCCAATAATTGAACGAGGTTGCTTGGCAGCGAACGCAAGCTAATGTACCACGAGACTCTAAGTACAAGGTGTTTGATTCCCCTGTTGGCCCAGGTAATATTTTTGCGCTTGCTAATTGTTTTTCGATAAACAGTAACTGTTGACGTGCATCGGTTAACATCGGCGCTAATTCGTTTTCACGACTAAAGACAACTTTGCTGGTGGCAAGTTGTGCCATGAGTTGACGTAGTATCGATAACTTATCGTTTAATGGTACAAAGCCCCACTCAGTTTCTTGTTTTTTAGCCGATAATAACTGGCTGTCAACAACACCGCTACTTGCTTGGCATTGGGCAATTTCTTGCGCTAATTGACTCGCTTGCTCCGCACTTAATGCAACATCTTTAGTGGCGGTTTTATCTTTGACTAAACGCGTTAAGTAAAGTGGGCCACCCGCTTTAGGTCCGGTGCCTGATAAGCCTCGTCCGCCAAATGGTTGAACACCAACTACCGCACCAATCATATTACGGTTGATATAAACGTTACCAGCGCGTGAACGAGCCGCTAAGTATTGCGCTTTGTCTTCAATACGGGTGTGAATACCCATAGTTAAACCAAAACCTGTGCCATTGATTTGCTCGATGACGTTTTCAAGTTGATTTGCCTTGTAACGGATCACGTGAACAATCGGTCCAAAGACTTCTTTTTTCAACACGCTTAAATCACTAATTTCGTATAAACGTGGTTCAAAGAAGTTATGTTGATCATCAGCGATATTGTCGGCTAATTTAGGCGACTGACAAACATAGTGCAGTGTGCCGTTTGATGACAAATAATCAACATGTTCGTTTAGTGCCGCGAGTGCTTTTTTATCGATCACCGGACCAACATCCGTTGATAAGTAAGCAGGATCGCCAACATGTAATTCTTGCATCGCACCTTTGATCATCGTGATAATTTTGTCTGCAACTTCTTCTTGCACAAACAACACGCGTAATGCAGAACAACGCTGGCCAGCACTTTGAAAACCTGAAGCGATAACATCATCAACCACTTGTTCTGGTAGCGCGGTAGAATCAACCACCATACAGTTTTGACCGCCAGTTTCAGCAATCAATGGCACAGGATCACCTTGACGCTCGGCAAGTTTTTGCGAAATCCAGCTACCGGTTTCGGTTGAGCCAGTGAACATAATTGCTTGAACACGTTCATCAGGTACTATTGTTTGTCCTACTTTACTACCACGAGCGATCACTGGGATCACAACATCAGTAGGTAAGCCGCTCGCTATCATAAGCTCGATTGTTCTAAGCGCGACTAAGCTGGTTTGCTCGGCTGGCTTAGCAACAACAGTATTACCGGCAACAATTGCCGCTGATACTTGGCCTAAGAAGATTGCCAAAGGGAAGTTCCAAGGGCTAATACATAACACAACACCACGTGACGTTAGTTTGTCATCGGCAAGTAATTCTTGTGCTCTGGCTGCGTAATAACGACAGAAATCGACGGCTTCTCGCACTTCAGCAACGCCATCTGGCACTGTTTTACCCGCTTCTTTTGTACACATGGCGATGAGCTCATCACGATGCGCTTCTAATGCGTCGGCCGTTTTCAATAAAATATCGGCACGCTCGCTCACTGGCGTCGCTGACCATGAAGCGAACGCCGCATCAGCACGGGCAACTATTGCTTGCATCTCTGCTTCGTCGGCATGCTTGATATAACCGATCACTTCATTGTTGTTGGCCGGATTGGTCACCGCTTCTGCATCTGCTGGAGCGGTTAATTGCTGAGTTTGTTCAAACCAAGCGTCCATATTGTTGCGCATTTCGGTGATTTCATCGATATTGGTCAGATCAATACCTTTTGAATTAACGCGGCCAACACCATGTTCGTGTTGATAAATATCGATCGACTGTGGAATTTGCGGGTTGTATTTGTCTTGCCAGCCTCGCACTGTTTCTACTGGGTCAGCTAATAATGATTCTACCGGAATGTTTTCGTCGACAATGTTATTAACAAACGATGAGTTTGCCCCATTTTCCAGAAGACGACGAACCAAGTAAGCAAGTAAGTCTGAATGCTCACCAACAGGTGCATAAACACGACAAGGCGCATTTTTTTGTGAAACAACTTGGTCAAATAAAGATTCACCCATGCCATGTAAACGTTGGAATTCAAATCCTTGAATGTTTTCTGCCATCTCCATGATAATCGCTACGGTATAGGCGTTATGAGTAGCAAATTGTGGATAAATTGTATCGCGATAGCTTAGCAATTTTTTCGCACATGCTTGGTAAGATACATCTGTTGATGGCTTGCGAGAAAATACCGGGAAGTCATGATAGCCTTCAACTTGTGCTTCTTTTACTTCACTATCCCAATAAGCGCCTTTTACTAAGCGCACCATCATTTGACGGCCAACTTTTTGGGTAAGTTCACGTACCCATTCAATCACATATAAACCACGCTTTTGATACGCTTGTACCGCAATACCAAAACCATGCCAGCCATCTAATGCTTTGTCAGAAAATACTGCTTCAATAATATCTAATGAGATATCTAGACGATCAGCTTCTTCGGCATCAACAGTAAAACCTATGTCATATGCTTTTGCCGCTAACGCCAATTCTTTTAAACGGGGGATCAATTCTTCGATAACACGATCACGGTGTGAAAATTCATAGCGCGGATGAATAGCTGATAGCTTGATAGAAATGCCAGGACTTTTTTGTGGCCCTTTACCTTTGGCGGCCTTGCCTATGGCATCGATGGCTGTCATATAACTCTTAAAATAGCGATCTGCATCAGCCATGGTGCGTGCGCCTTCACCTAGCATATCGTATGAATAGGTGTAGCCTTTCGCTTCTGTTTCCGTTGCGCGGTCAATTGCACTATTAATAGTGTGACCCATAACAAATTGCGTGCCCATGATTTTCATGGCGTAACGCACGGCTTTGCGGATCACAGGCTCGCCTAAGCGACCAACGGTTTTCTTTAATAAGCCAAATTGTTTCTCTTTTTTCTCATCGGTATAGTTGACTAATTTACCTGTTAATAACAAACCCCAAGAGGACGCATTAACAAATAAAGAGTCTGAATTGCCGATATGTGAACTCCAGTCGCCGTTAGCGAGCTTGTCACGAATAAGGTTATCCGCTGTTAGCTTATCAGGTACACGCAATAAGGCTTCCGCTAAACACATTAGCACTACACCTTCTTCGGTAGATAATGAAAATTCGTTAAGTAAGGCATCGACGCCACCTTTGCCTACTTGTTCTTTACGAATGTTAACGACCAGCTTGCGAGCAAATTCCCACGCACGTGATTTTGCATCCACATTAATTTCTGCAATTGGGAGTAAATTTGCTAATACTTCATTCTCATCAGCACGGTAATTGTCTCTGATTTTTTGACGTATGCTACTATCGGTAATTAAGGAACCATTAAAAAGCATAGTTGTACCTATATCGGGTTGTTTGGTTGTAAAAATTTGATACGGGATTCTAGCGGATCTGCAACAGAAAGTGTTTGCGTAATTCCGCAAATTACCGAATAATCTATGGTGGTTTCTCTGTTTTGCAGTAAAAGGTTTTGTTTTATGGCTTCCGACAAAAATCGCACCTTAGATCGTATCGATTTAACTATTTTAGACACTTTACAAAAAGATGGTCGAATTTCTAACACTGATTTAGCAAAAAAAGTGAATTTAAGCGCTAGTCCTTGTCTAGAGCGAGTACGAAGATTAGAAAATGAAGGTTATATTGAGCGCTATGGCGCATTTTTAAATGCTAATAAACTCAATTATGGGATGAAAGCGTTTGTACAAGTAACCTTAGATCGAACAACCGGCGATGTTTTTGATGAATTTAAAAAAGAAGTAGTGAAAATTGAAGAAGTTGCCGAATGTCACTTAGTGGCAGGAGGCTTTGATTATTTAATTAAAGTGCGTTTCGATAAAATAGAAAAGTATCGAGAAATTTTATCGGAAATCGTCGATTTACCTGCGGTATCTCACACCCACACTTATATTGTGACCGAGAATGTTAAACAAGACTCGGGCGTGCCTATTTTTTTGTAAAGCGGCAGTAATACCAATTTCATTAAATAATTAGCCAATTTAGAGCTACATTAGCGGACTTAGAGCAAACCAAATGAGATAAACATAGTTCGTCTATATTTCTTTCATTTGGTGCAGTTATTAGTTCGCTAATGAGTTCCCAAGGGCGAGTTAAAAAGGCTTATATGCTGCGTTATTGTTTTTGACAAGGGAATAACCATTCTCTGTAATCAATGCCTTGCCTCTAAGCCTTTTTATTCTCGCTAAATGATTAATTATTTAATCAACTTGGTATAAATATCGATTAGCCGCCGTTATTCTACGGTGGGTTGTCTGGAAATCTTCTTTGACTAGGATATAGTAATAGCATCATCTGGCGTTATGCCACCATTTATCATCAATATTTTCAAAAGAGATTTACATGAAACTAACATTATTGACATCGGCTAGCTTGCTGTCACTGACTATGTTAACTGGTTGTGGTCCACAATCGACTAACAATGACAACGCGGTAGCTGTCAAACCTGAACAAGTAAATGCCGAACGTATTAAGGCTCACGTTGAATTTTTAGCTGACGACACCTTAAAAGGGCGTGATACAGGTAGTGAAGGTTATCAAATTGCTGCCAATTATGTGAAGTCAAATTTCAAACAGCTCGGTTTGTTGCCACAAGGTGAAAACGGCAGCTATGAGCAATTAGTGACATTTAGAAAAGCGTCATTAGTCGACGGTAGCGCTAAAATGACCATAGAAAATGCGGATGGTAGCGTTGATCTTAAGTTTAAAGACGATTTTATTATGTCGGGCTCAGCCATTGATACAGAATCTATGATCAGCGCGCAAACCGTGTTTGCTGGTTACGGTGTTGTGGCACCAGAGTTTGGTTATGATGATTATCAAGGCTTAGATGTTAAAGGCAAGATTGTTGTCGTGTTAACTGGCCGTCCTGATGATTTGCCATCGGAAGAAGGAGCGCATTTAGGCTCTGGCGGCGAAAAAATGCGTCATGCAGTAGAGCATGGTGCAGTCGGTTTTATTACTATTCATACGCCAAAACGCGATAAAGTGCGTAAATTTGAAGTGTCGGCAAAGTATGCCGATTCTCCGCGCTTTAGCTGGTTAGATAAAGATGGTCAGCCTTTTGGTAAACATCCAGAAATCAAAGGCGGCGCATATTTGAATTATCAACATGCTGACGCGTTGTTTGTTGGTGCCGAGCAAAGCTTAGCCGATGTTTTTGCCGCTGACAGTGACAATAAACCCGTAAAAGGTTTTGCGCTTAATGCCAAGGTTACGTTAGCGAGCCAGTCTCGTCATGAAGAGATCACTAGCCCGAACATTGTTGCCACACTCGAAGGTAGCGATGCTAAATTGAAAAATGAATACGTTGTCTTTAGTGCTCACCTGGATCATATCGGTTTGAGTACGCATGGTGATGAACATGCAGAAGATGGTGAAGTGGTTGATATTATCAATAATGGCGCGTTAGATAATGCTTCAGGTGTGTCTATTTTGTTAGAAACGGCTCGTTTATTAGCGTCTAAAGCACAAGCACCGAAACGTTCGATTTTATTTGTTGTGGTAACTGGTGAAGAAAAAGGCTTATTAGGGTCGAGCTATTTCGCCAATAATCCAACCGTGCCAGCGACGCAAATGGTAGCGAATGTTAACTTAGACATGCCATTAATCTTGTATCCATTTGCTGACGTTATCGCATTTGGTTCAACACACTCAAGCTTAGGTAGTATTGTTGAAACAGCAGGTAAGAAAATTGATATTGAGTTAAGTCCTGATCCAATGCCAGAGCAAGCCTTGTTTACTCGTAGTGATCATTACAACTTTGTTCGTGCCGGCATTCCTTCAGTATTTTTAATGACTGGTTTTAAATCAAAAGATCTCGAGATTGACGGTGGTAAAATGTTTGGTGATTTCTTAAAAAATCATTATCACCAACATAGTGATCAAGTTGACTTACCTATTCGTTGGGACGCTGCCGCAAGCTTTGCCGAAGTGAACATGATGATAGGTTTAGAGATTGCTAATGGCGATCAACGACCAACGTGGAACCAAGGGGATTTCTTTGGTAAAACATTTGCCCAGTAGTTAGTCTAAATTGTGGCAATAGTTTAACGGTATACAAAGGCGTAACATGAGAATGTTGCGCTTTTTTGTTTTCATAATTAGCTCAAGACGTTACACTCAAACGATGATTGAAGCTTAGGACACAGATCGAATGAATGCCCACGAATATGCGATTCAAGCAAACGGCTCTTTTGCATTGCCTGACGCATGCTTTAAAGTGAAATCGTTAATGGAAGATGAAAGCTCAACGATTGAAGATTTTGCCAATGTCATCAGTATTGACCCATCAATGACCTCCCGATTGCTACAAATTGCTAATAGCGCCATTTATAGTTTTCGTGGAGAAATTAGCACTATATCTCGCGCGATTACCGTTATTGGTACACAGGCTATTTACAACATGATGCTAGTGGATGTTGCCGCGAGCGCATTTAAGCATTTTGCTAATCAAGCCATCGACTTAAAACGTTTTTGGCGCATGAGTGTTTTTTGTGGTCTGGCAACAAAGAATTTAGCGATAAAATCGGGGATACGCGATATTGAACGCTTGTTTGTTGCTGGCTTATTACAAAATTTTGGCGAGTTATTGGTTGCGAAAATTACGCCTGATATCGCAAAAGCGTGTGAAAAGTACTCTGCTGATGTTCTCCCTTGGGCCATTCAGCAACAGCAATTAGGTTTTACTTATACAGATATTTCTGCCGAGTTGCTTAAAATTTGGCAAATACCAGAAAAAATTATTTTGCCAATTCGTCATTACAATGAAGCCCATACCATTCAAATCAATAAAGACGTCAAAGTGTTGTATTTAGCGTCTCGTTTGGCATTGGTAGATTCGCACCCCGATATCTTTAATTATGATGACACCGTTGATGAAAGCTTATGCAAAAGTTTAGGCATATCTACAGATGACTTAAATGCTGCAGCAGATTTTGCCACACAAGAAGCGGAAAATATTTTACATATTATGGATGCGAAAATGTTTACGCGTTAATTTGGTTAATTACTTGGTTTTTATTTGAATTTTATATGCGCCATTATTAGGCGCACATTTTTTTGTACGTTCGTTTACGTAAACTGGAACACTAATGCAAGACATTAGCTTGAATCCTTGATAGCATCGGGCATCAAAAAAAATCAACGTGTGATGTTAATCAACACGTGCATGAAAAAAATATTACATGCCCTATAAATATTATAATGAAGGACATTTATGACAGCGTCTAGAGAACATTTTAGCTCCCGTATTGGCTTTATCTTAGCAGCAGCGGGTTCCGCAGTAGGTATTGGTAACCTTGTTGGTTTTCCAGTGAATGCCGCAAAAAACGGTGGCGGTGCATTTTTATTAATGTACGCATTGTTTGTATTTTTTATCTGTTTACCGGTAATGATTGCCGAGATGGCGGTGGGTCGAAAAACACAAAAAGAACCAGTTGGTGCATATAAAACCCTAAGCGAAGGCAGTAAATTATGGGGCGCTGCAGGCTTTTTAGGTGTGCTGACGCCGTTTATGATTGCGGTATTTTATATGGTGATCACTGTGTGGATATTTGGTTATATTGTGCTGATTTCTGTTGGTGATCTCGATTTGTTAGCCAATGGCGATTATTTTGGTAGCTTTGTTAAAAATGAGTACTTGTTCGCAGGGCTAATTGCGGTCTCGGCAATGGTTTATTTTATTCTCGTTGCTGGTGTTAAAGATGGTATCGAGAAAGCTGCTAAAGTATTAATGCCAGCGTTATTTGTTATGCTGATCGCGTTAGTGATGTATGTATTAACTCTTGATAATGCCATGGCGGGTGTGAAGTTTTTCCTTATTCCCGACATTTCAAAAATTACGCCGCCGGTGATCAATGGCGCTTTATCGCAAGCGTTTTTCTCCTTGTCGCTGGGGATGGGGATTTTAATTACTTATGGCTCTTACATAGATAATAAAACCGATATCGTCAGCTCAGCAAAATTTGTTGCCATTACAGATACTGCGGTTGCGTTTACTGCGGGATTAATGGTGTTGCCAGCGATATTCTCGTTTGATCCAAATATCAATCCAGATAAGTTGAGTGATAGTGGTGTCGCACTTATTTTCACCTTCTTACCGAAAATCTTTTTAGCGCTACAAGCTTCGCTTGGCTATTTCGGCGCTAGCGTGCTGGCGGTATGTTTCTTTTTATTAGTATTTTTTGCTGCAATCACTTCATTGGTTTCTATTATCGAAGTACCTGTTTCGTACCTTGTAACCGAAAAATGTCAAAGCCGTAAAAAAGCGTTAACAACCTTAGTATCAACTGCAGGTGTGTTAACAATTTTTGCCTTGGTGTCTTATGGTATGGTTGACTTCTTTAGTAACTTTACGAGTTATGCAGGTCAAAATAAGCCGTTTTTTGATGTTATTGTTGATGTGTTTTATGACACTATATTGCCGTTAAATGGTTTCTTACTGTGTATCTTTGTTAGTTACCGCTGGCGCAATAATTTAAGTAAAGAATTATCTATCGGCAGTGAAGGCTATATGGGAAGCTGGATGGAAAAATACGTTAACTTCTCATTAGGTACTTTTGTTCCGGTTATCGTGTTGTTCATCTTTATCAATACAGTTGCCGCAAAATTCTTTGCAATTAACCTTTTCGGTTTCTAACCGACAGGTTTAATAAAGATTCATAAAGCCGCATAATTTGCTATTATGCGGCTTTTCTTTTAGCTCATCTTTTTATGCTTAATCACATACAACATAACTTAGTTGGCGCCAACTTAACGCAGTGCCAGCGTGTTTTTCATGGTCGTGGACATGCATACCCAGGCCTTTCTCATGTCAATGTCGACTGGTTTGCTCCTGTGCTGCTAATTACCTTGTATCAACCAGTAGAGAACGACTGGCTAGAGCATCAGGTTGAGCAACTCGTTAAGTTGTTTGACGGCTGTCAGTCAATACAAGTGCAACACAGATATCAGCCATATGCACCAATTGAAGTAGTGTGGGGAGAAGCGATAGAGCAAGTGATTGCCAATGAGCAAGAGTTAAAGTTCCACATTCAGTTAGGAAAATCACAAAACAGTGGTTTATTTCTTGATATGGCCAATGGACGTCGTTGGTTGCAGCAGCACGCGTCTAATAAAAACGTGTTAAACCTGTTCGCTTATACTTGTGCATTTTCGGTTGTCGCGCTCGCCGGTGGCGCAAAACAAGTGGTCAATATTGATATGGCAAAGGCGTCATTAGCGAAAGGGCGCGAGAATCATAAACTGAATCAGCAGGATCTGAGCAAAGTAAAATTTGAAGGGGTCGATATCTTTAAATCGTTTGGTCGTTTAAAAAAATATGGGCCATACGATATTTTAGTCTGTGATCCACCGTCGTTTCAAAAAGGCAGCGTGAATATTGAAAAGGATTATCAAAAAATTATTCGCCGTATTCCTCAGTTAATGCGGGCAAACGGTGATGTAGTGCTGTGCTTAAATTCGCCAAGTTTAGATGAATCGTTTTTACTAGCGGAAGTGGCGAGAGAATGCCCAGCGTGTATTTTTGTCGAGAAAATAGAAAATCCAGCGGTCTTTAAAGAGGCTGAGCAGGGCAAAGGGCTGAAAGTATTAAGATTTAACTATCAACCCCAAGAGAGTGCTTAAGCTTTAACGCTTAATTGATCACTACTCTCGCTGCTAATAAGATCAAAAAGCTGCCAGTAATTTTATCTATGATATGGCTGTTGCGTTTAAGTTTTTCTAGCACAGGACCACGCGAAAACATAAACGCTACCAGCAAGTACCAAGTAGTATCGATAATACCAACGGTAGAAACCATAATGATCTTTTTGGTCACGCTTGCTTGAGCATCAACAAACTGGCTAAACAAGGCTAGAAAGAAAATCGCTAATTTAGGGTTGAGAAACGCGATAAGAAAGCCGTCACGCCAGCCATTAATGGTTTGCGGCTTAGCGTTTTGTGACAAGTTATCATCGGACAATTGTATCGTTTGTTTTTTACTTAATAACGCTTTAATACCTAAATACAGCAAAAATGCGGCACCAGCATATTTAATCACATTAAAAAGCATAGGTGATTTAACGATGATCACACCGATACCTAATGCCGTTAACGCGGCATAAAGAGCAACGCCAGTACCATGACTGATTGCCGTGGCATATCCTTGTTTAGAGCCGCCAAACAGCGTGTTTTTGACTACGACGGCTAAACTTGGCCCAGGGGATAACGCGCCCATGACACAAATAAAGGCGAGCGATAACCATAAATGAAATTCCATAACATGACTCTTTAATTGATTAATTTCTGGTGCGAATAAAGCTAGCAAATCTTGGCACACCTCGTGCCGTTTTACCATTATATTTATAAGTAATAGTGCTACCAATGGCAGGTGGATGTTGACGCTGTTGATCGCTAAAGCCAGTGCCAATCTTAAATCGTACACCGTCCTCAGTTTCCACCAACAAAGCACCTAACATGTTTTGATATTTTCCTTTCCCGCTATAATGCGCGAGCACTTTCGCTTCGGCGTCTTGATAAGGCTTTAATTTCATGAGTCCTTTTTGACGACCTGTACGATAGTGCGCATCTTGATGATGTAGCATTAAGCCTTCACCACCGTTGGCAATCACATCGTTAAGTAAGGTATCAAGCACTTGTTTTGATGGGATGCGCTCTTGGCTGATCATTTTAAGAGAAGGTGACTGACTCGCAGTGATTATTGCTTTCATTGCGCTAACACGTTCAGTAAAAATACCAGTATGGCTTGGCAGATCGAAGATCATAAACTTGATGGAATGCCAACATGGGTTGTCTACTGCGCTACTTTTTACGCATGAAACGATAGCCTCAAATTCACCTCGTTGGCTCCATAACTCACCATCGAGC
>JBNKXM010000020.1:0-12503 GCA_050300315.1 Thalassotalea sp.
CACGCTGATCAGTAATATAATCCCGACGATAAATACTGGCACCGCCCATTTTCGGTACATCAGGGGTGGCAGTTGAGCGATCATAAACATCAAAAACAACGCTATCCCCATGTTTCTCGCTTGTTTTATCGCCATATCCATATTTTGCCCGCTGGCACTATAAACGACGAACAGACTTAAAATTAGTAGGGTGATAATGCCGAGTAACAATGGCAGATCAATATGCAGCCGTTGCCACAATGTTCTTTGCTTTTGTTGATCTTGTCCGGTTGAGCGCATTATTGATTACTCACTTTCTTTTTTTGTTCTTTAAGGTATTCAATGCCATAAACCTTATCATGATGCGGATGTTTTGTTTTGCTGACAATGACGCGATCACCAAAATATTGATCCATGATCTGGCGAGCAACAGGTCCAGCGTTAGCACCACCACCGCCTTTAGCAACATTTTCGATAGCAACCGCGACGACAATTTCTGGATTTTCATATGGAGCAAATGCAACGAACATCGCATTGTCTCGTTGGTTTTCTTGCGTTGACTCCGCATCATAACTTTCATTTTGCCCTATGTTTGCGGTTTGCGCAGAACCAGTTTTTCCTGCGGCGTCATATTTACTACCTTTAAATGCTCTGTAGGCCGTTGCCCCTTTTTTCTGCACTGTGTTGTGCATCCCATCAAGTACTAATTCCCAATGTTTATCATCTTTTAAGACAATAGGGGGCTTCTCATCAATCGCTATTTCTGTGGTGATCATGCGGGGCTTATTGGCATTTGATAAAGAAAGCGCTTGATCGTCAGATGACGTTTGCTCGTCTTGGCTACTTTCGACGGCAACTTCTGAGGTTGCCTTGAGTAGGTGAGGCACTTTAATATGGCCTTTGTTGACTAAAATTGACATTGCTTGAGCTAATTGTAGCGGTGTTACTGTCCAATAACTCTGTCCTATACCCACAGAGAGCGTTTCGCCTGTATACCAAGGTTTATTATAACGAGCGCGTTTCCATTCGACACTCGGCATAATTGCGCGATTTTCTTCGTAAATATCAATGCCTGTATACTCGCCAAAGCCAAATTTTTCCATCATCCGCGCTATTTTGGTGATCCCCAATTTATACGCTAGATCATAGTAGTAGACGTTACAGGATTGCTCTAATGACTTGGTTAAATTGACTCTGCCATGCCCCCATTTTTTCCAATCTCGGCGTTTATTTTCAACACCTTTTAATTGATAAAAACCAGGGTCATAAATTTCTTTTTCTGGGGTAATAATATTTTCTTCTAGCCCAGTTAGTGCCAGTAACGGCTTAATGGTTGAAGCTGGCGGATAACCTTGTACGGAGCGGTTGATCAATGGTTTATTTTTCGAACTTAAGAGCTTTTTATAGTTTTTACTACTGATACCATGAACAAAGAGATTACCGTCGTAACTAGGGTTGGAATACATGGCAAGCACGCCGCCGTCACGAGGGTCAAGCGCTACAACTGCTCCGCGTTTGCCTGCTAATGCGCGTTTGGCAATCATCTGTAATTCAATATCAAGTGTTAAGGTGAGATCTTTTCCGGGCACTGGTGGATTAAAATCTAAGGTACGTATGATCCGTCCTTGGTTGTTAATTTCTACTTCTTGATGTCCGACAGTACCGTGTAAAATGTCTTGATAATATCTTTCCAGTCCAAGCTTACCAATATTGCGTGTTGCCGCATAGTTTTCGGCTTTTTCTTGCTCTTCCAGTTTGATCGCATCTCGACGATTGATACGGGCAACATAGCCTAACGAGTGCGTGGTTAAATCAGCAAACGGATAATAACGTTTAAGACGTGCGTCGATAAACACACCGGGGAATTTATGCTGATTGACCGAAAATAATGCTACTTGCTGATCGCTAAGGCGCGATTGTAATTCGATCGGCTTGAAACGACGTTTACTGCGAAGCGCTTTAAATAGTTTTGTTTGGTTTTCTTCAGGAATTCCTAATAGTTCGCTAACCTCAGCTACGGTTTTTTTTAAATCTTTTACTTGTTCAGGTATCAGCTCAATACTGTATATCGGCTTGTTTTCTGCTAATAAGACACCGTTACGGTCATAAATTAACCCCCTATTTGGGGCGACTGGCAAGAGCTTTATTCGATTTGAGTTTGAACGTGTTTGATAATTTTTATAAGAACTTACTTCAAGTTCAAAAATATTACTAAACAAGATCAGCAATAAGACAACGACACCTAACAGCGAAATAAAAGCACGGCGCGCAAATAAATTAGCTTCGGCGCTGTGGTTGCGGATCACGACACGTTTAGTGGCTGGCATCGTTACTCTCTGTGATAAGGGTGATTATTATTGATACTCCAAGCACGATAGAGACTCTCGGCCAATACGATTCTCACCATAGGGTGAGGTAAGGTCAGCGCAGATAACGACCATTTTTGCTCAGAGGCTTGAATGCATGCTGGGGCTAACCCCTCTGGACCACCTACAAGGAGCGCAACGTCTCGACTATCTAATTGCCATTTTTCTAGCTGTTTTGCTAGTTGAGGCGTTGTCCAAGGCTTGCCTTCTACCTCGAGCGTTACGATACGGCTTCCTTTAGGAATAGCTGCCAACATCTGTTCACCTTCTTTCTCAAGAATACGAGGGATATCGGCATTTTTTCCACGTTTACCGGGAGGGATTTCAACAAGATGAAACGACATATCGCGAGGAAAGCGCCGACAATATTCGTTAAATCCTTGAGTGACCCAAGCGGGCATTTTGTTGCCCACCGCGTAAAGGGTTATGCGCATAAAAAACTGTTATTGCCAGAGTTGTTCAAGCTGATATTTATCACGGGTTTCATCGGTCATAATATGCACGACTACATCGCCTAAATCGACTAGAGCCCATTCACCGATATCATTACCTTCAACACCTAATGGCTCTATGCCTTCGGCGCGACAATCGGTTAATAGCGATTGGGCAATGGATTTCACATGACGGCTTGAATTGCCTGAGGCAACAACCATAAAGTCAGCAAAGTCTGATTTTTCTGCGATATCTAAGGTTGTGATATCACGTCCTTTCATGTCTTCTATTTTTTCAATAACAAAAGCGGTTAATGCTTTATTTTGCAAAGTTGTTTCTCTTTTTAAACGTTAAGTGACGAATGATAGATAATAACACTAATTTTTTATTAGGTTAACCGTATCGTCATTAAGATTAGTTATCTTTGTGTTGATATAGCTTTTGTTGCTTGATGTATTCAATAACGCTGCGCGGTAATTTGTGTTGATCAAAGTGATTATTTGCAATCTGTTGGCGTAACGCAGTTGATGATATATCTAATTCAAGCTGTTGATGAATAATGATTTTTCCATTACTAAATTGGCTGCATTGGTTTAAATCATCAACTATGTATTCATTCAGCTTAGGGTCGAGTGCTGGTTGCACTTTATTGAGCTGATAGCCAGGGCGGACATTGACGACTATATGGCAATAATCAAGGATGTTTTGCCATTGATGCCAAGTGGTAAAACTGAGTAAGGAGTCCATGCCCATAATGAAAAACAGTTGGGCGTTAGTTAACTCTTGGCTTATTTCTTTCACACTGTCTATGGTATATGACGGTGTGTCGCGAGCTAGCTCTCTGTCGTCTAATTGCAATAGTGGAAACTCGTTACAGACTAATTCAACCATGCGTTTTCGTTGTAATGGCGTTGCACTGGTGCTGGTTTTATGTGGTGGAATGTGAGCTGGTAATAAGTGTAAATGATCTAACTTTAGCCATTTGGCGGTTTCTATTGCGGGGAAAATATGGCCATGATGTATAGGATCAAACGTACCACCTAATAGCCCAACGCGTTCAACTCGACCAGCTGTTTTATCTTGGTTAAGCGTATTCATAATTGAGCGGAAAATCTTTCATGGTCTCGCCATGGTATAAACTGACGATTACATCGGCTAATAAGATAAATGGATTAAATTCACTACTGGTTTTGCTGATGGTATCGACATCGGCGAGTCGTTTTTGTGCTTGCGCTAAATTGTCTGGCTTAATGGTATTTAACGCCTTTTGATATATGGGCTTACGCTTATCCCAAATTCGGTATTCTTTACAGGCATCGTTAAAACTTTCGCCCGTAGTTAGACGTTCTTGCATGGTTGCCAATTGCTTTAATTCTTTATGAATAAACCAGATAAGCTGGCTGATTGCCGTACCATCTAACTGTAATTGGTCGAGCATCGAGATAGCGCGTTTAACGTCGGCCAATAAGATGGCATCAATTAACTGAAAAGGGTTAAATCTGGCTTGTTTGATCAGTAGCTGTTCAGCGTCTTCTGCGGTGATCAATTGTTGATTAAACAAAATAGCCAGTTTTTGCAATTCTTGGTCAAGGGCATTTAAATTGCCTTCAAATAATTCGGCGAGCTGGAACACGACATCGGGGAGTAAATTAAGCTGATATTGTCTTGCTTGGCGCTGGATCCACTGATTTAATTGCTTGCCTTCAATATCATACAAAGGAATAAAGCAGCCATGAGTTTCTAACGCTTTAAACCATTTTCTTTTTTGTCCCGCGGCATCTAATTTGTCACCGTGAATAAGCAAAATAACATCAGGGTGCAGTTGCTCACTCATTTCTAGCAGTAGCTTACTGCCTTTATCACCAATTTTGTTAGTGGTTAATTCGATTTCGATGATGCGTTGGCTCGAGAACAAACTCATCGCCTGATATTCTTGCTGCAGTATTGACCAATCAAATTTTTCATCAATACTGAGACGGATCAACTCGTCAAAGCCTAGTTGATGAAAGTGTTGTTTGATTGCTTGTAAACTATTATTTTTTTGCCAAGGTTCATCACCAAAAATCAACCAAACGGGTTTAATGCCTTGCGAAAGGGTATTGATTAATTGGTTATGATATATCCTCATGGACGCACCTTTGTTAGTTAACTGTTGTTACAGTTGAATGCTAGCCATACTTCTGAGTATTTTATCGGCGGCTTCTTTTCGCATTTCACTTAACATCAAGGTTAATTCTCGGCTTTTCGCTAACGCTAAATTAGGATCATCTTGATAATTTCGATTCAGCTCAAACTTAAACAATTGACTGTCTTGGTTTGCTCGTTTTAACTGATAGCGCACGGTATAAATGAGCTCGTATTCGGCTACTTGCCCATTAGGGAATACCGATAAGGTACGGCGATCAAGCTTATCTTTTAAGATGTGCATTTCAGGGATTTCAGCAGTAAATTGCTTCACCACTTTGACCTGATTTTGCACTAAATGTTGCTTGATCAGTCGCGTAAGCTCACCGTGTTGATCGACCGAGCTTACGTACAAGGTTTGTAATTCAGGTGCTAATAGATAATCTCCGCGCAGTTGAAAACCACACGCACAAAGGGTAAAAGTGCAGAGCATTACACCCAGCACTTTTATTTTATTAAGTAAGTAATTACTTACAATCTGCATTACTATCCCTTTATGGTGCATTAATTGGCGACGATATTAAGCAGTTTACCTGGTACGTAAATCACTTTACGCACGGTTAAACTGTCTATAAATTTAGCAACATTTTCTTCCGCTAAACCAACTGTTTCTACGTGCTCTTTTGTGGCATCGGCGGCAACGGTAATTTTCGCTCTTAGCTTGCCGTTCACTTGCACTATGATCAGTTTCTCATCTTCCACTAAGGCACTTTCGTCAACGCTTGGCCACAAGGTGTCTTCAACGGCATTACCATCACCGATCACTTGCCATAAATGATGGCTTAAGTGTGGCACGATAGGGGTTAGCATAAGCACTAATGCTTGAATCGCTTCTTGCATTACGGCACGGTCTTCAACCGACTCCATTTTTGCTTTTGCTAAATGGTTCATCAGTTCCATTATCGCGGCAATTGCGGTGTTAAAGGTATTTCGTCTACCAATATCATCGCTGACTTTCTTAATGGTTTTATGTAATTCGCGGCGTAAGGTTTTATGGTCGCTATTTAACGATAAGCCTGTTAATGCAACGGCTGAACCGCCTTGGCTGAAATCGTAAACGAGCTTCCAAACGCGTTTAAGAAAACGATGCGCGCCTTCAACGCCAGAATCTGACCACTCAAGGGTTTGCTCTGGTGGCGAGGTAAACATAATAAATAGGCGTACAGTGTCAGCACCGTATTGTTCAATCACTTGCTGAGGGTCGATACCGTTATTTTTCGATTTCGACATTTTACTCATGCCAGCAGAAATGACGGGCTGACCGTCAAGTTTACTAATGGCAGATGTGACTTGGCCTTTTTCATTGCGTTCTACGGTAACGTCAGTCGGTGAAATCCACTCTTGTCCGCCATTAGGCGCTTCACGATAATAAGTGTCCGCTAATACCATGCCTTGACATAATAAGCTTTTAAACGGTTCATCACTTTTTACTAAACCAACATCGCGTAATAATTTATGGAAAAAGCGGGCATATAGTAAATGTAAGATCGCATGTTCGATACCACCGATATACTGATCAACCGGCAACCAATAATTTGCTTTTTCAGGGTCTAACATTTGGCTGTCATCGTTAGGTGAACAATAACGAGCGTAATACCATGACGATTCCATAAAAGTGTCAAACGTATCTGTTTCACGCAATGCGGCTTCACCGTTGTAGCTTGTTTGTGCCCATGTTTTGTCTTCTTTGATCGGTGAGATCACGCCATTCATTACCACATCTTCAGGTAGCTCAACAGGCAATTGGTCTTCAGGTACTGGTACTGATTGACCGTTAGCTAGGTTGATCATAGGGATTGGCGCACCCCAATAACGTTGACGAGATACACCCCAATCACGTAAGCGATAATTGACAGTGATCTTGCCTTTGCCTTGAGCGCTTAGTTTATCGGCAATTGCTTTAAATGCTTCTTCAAACGCTAGGCCGTCAAATTCACCCGAATTAATCAAGGTGTTTTTGTCGGTGATCGCTGCTTTTAAGATGTCATCACCTTCACTGGCGGCAATCACTTGCTTGATTGGTAAACCATAGTTAGTAGCAAATTCCCAATCACGTTGGTCATGGCCAGGTACCGACATCACGGCGCCCGAGCCATAATCCATTAAGACAAAGTTTGCTGCCCATACAGGTACTAGTTCACCCGTTAGTGGATGAATTGCTTTTAAGCCAGTGTCGACACCTTTTTTCTCCATGGTTGCCATGTCGGCTTCGGTAGCATTATTGGTTTTACATTCTGCGATAAATTCAGCAAGCGCAGGATTATGTTCTGCCGCAGCGACTGCTAATGGATGCTGTGCGGCAAGCGCAACATAAGTGACACCCATTAAGGTATCTGGACGTGTGGTATAGATATCAAAGCTTTGCTCGGAATCTGCTACTTGGAACGTCATTTCAACGCCTTCTGAGCGGCCGATCCAGTTTTTCTGCATGGTTTTGACTTGCTCTGGCCAACCTTCTAGTTGGTCTAAGTCATTCAGTAATTCTTCGGCATAGTCAGTAATTTTGATAAACCATTGCGGAATTTCTTTTTTCTCAACAATAGCACCTGAACGCCATCCGCGACCGTCAATGACCTGCTCATTGGCAAGTACTGTTTGATCAACAGGATCCCAGTTAACGGTGGCATTCTTTTTATACACTAAACCTTTTTCAAACAGTTTAGTAAAAAACCATTGTTCCCAACGGTAATAGTCTTTTTTACAGGTGGCTAATTCACGCTCCCAGTCATAACCAAAACCCAATAGTTTCAATTGGTTTTTCATGTAGTCAATGTTTTGGTATGTCCAAGTTGCTGGCGCTGAGTTATTTTTAATCGCCGCATTTTCTGCCGGTAAACCGAAGGAATCCCATCCCATCGGTTGCATCACGTTTTTACCTTGCATGCGTTGATAGCGAGAAATCACATCACCTAAGCTGTAGTTGCGAACATGTCCCATATGTAATTTACCACTTGGGTAAGGAAACATTGACAGACAATAAAACTTTTCTTTTTCAGGTTGTTCTACCGCTTTAAACGTTTTGTTTTTAGCCCAAAAAGATTGCACTTCAGCTTCTATTGATTGCGGATTATAGATGGATTCCATTAATGATTTTCTCAAAAAATTTGGTGTGATGCCTATTCTGAACTTTTCTGTAAAAAGCCTTGAATTTTGGCCAGTAAAATAATCGTCATAGAATACATGAAATGCTTGCTATTCGACAAGTTTAATCCTTAGTTCTGCTGGAATAATGAGCAATATCAAGTGATTTTATCGGTATAGCAAAAGATAATAGGATATCTTGGATAATTTATACTATATAAAGTGATAGGGAACGATAAAAAAGAGTGCCATAGTGAATAAAGATAAAGGTTCTGATTTTTACAATCGCTTATCCGAGTGGATCACGGATGTTAAACAACATGAAATTACCGAAATTGTTGAGTTGGTTGAACATGCAAAAGTTATTTTAAAAGCTGCTGAAACCATACCGGAAGAAAAGGTTAAACAGTTTATTGATAATTTTAAATATGACTTATTTGAGTTTTATCAACAATATCAGGAACAGGCTAAACACTCGGTGTACTTGGGATTGATGAATGAATCGTTTTGGGCAGTAATGGCGAATATTACCGATAAATCACAAGTGGAATGGGCTGAATTGTCGGAAGACTTTCAACATAATGGCGACTATCAAACGGGCGATGTTATCGGTTTTGGTATCATTGAATGTAAAAAATGCCATAAAACCCTACAAATTAACCATTTAACTGAAATTACTGCATGTTTACATTGCGGACATGATCATTTTATTCGCCAAAGTTTGACGCCTTAATCTAATAAATAAACATAAAGTACCGCGTTGATATTTATTTGATGCACATGGCATTTTTATATAATGGTTGCTTGGCGAGGGGGAATAAATGACAATAATGCCTCCATAGGCATTCTTAACAAAAATATTGCTATTCATTCAAGCTATCATGGTGATCCTTAATGACCTCAAATCTGGAATCTTGGCGTTTAACGGCACAACAACTTACCGCAACATTAACCGAAGATATCATCGCACAAGTTGACGATGAGTTAACCAGTGAACAAGTTTTTCTCGGGCATCATCGCGCAAAGGAAGCATTAGATTTTGGTTTGTCGATGGAGAATCGCGGCTTTAATGTTTATGCCATGGGAGAACATGGAACTGGTCGTCAAACCCTGATCATGCAAATGTTAGCAGCCAAAGCGGCGGCTCAACCAACGCCAGAAGAGTGGTGTTATATTAATAATTTTGACGATGTACATGCGCCATTTCGATTGTATGTCAGCCCAGGTGACGGTAAGCAGTTGCTTGCGCGTATCGAGACGTTTATTGATGAGTTGCTCGACTTATTCCCAGAGATTTTTGACAACCCAGGTTATCAACGCCAAAAAGCTGCAATCGATCGTGAATTTAATCAAAAGTACGATGAAGCGATTGCCATTGTTGAATCAACCGCGTTAAACAATAACGTTGTCCTTTATGAAGAAGGCGGTGAAATCGGTTTTTCACCGCTAGTCGATGGTAAACCGCTTAATGATAAAGATTTTGCGAATTTAGAAGAAAGTAAGCGCAACGATTTTTATGCGTTATTGGAAAAATTAGAAAACCTGCTGTCAGAGCAGCTGATCGAGTTGCCACAGTGGAAACGTATCTCTTCAGATAAATTACGTAAACTCAAACATGAAACGGCTGAGCAAAGTATTCGACCGTTTTTAAAAGAGCTTGAACATGAATTTGCCAGTAATTTGGGCGTATTAAAATACCTATCTAGAGTGAAAACCCATGTCGTTGATGCGGTCTTAGAAATTTTGGTTGAGGAAAACAGTGAAAGACAGCAAAGCGATAAAGATGCGCGTAAGCTGATGGAAGAACAATTTTTGCCTAATCTGCTGGTTGCTCGTTCGCCAGAAGAAGGGGCGCCTGTGGTTTATGAGCAAAACCCAACGTTTCAAAACCTGTTTGGTCATGTAGATGTTTCAAGCTTTCAAGGAAGCACTTATACCAGCTATCGTTTAATTCGCCCTGGTGCTTTGCATCGCGCTAATGGCGGTTATTTATTACTTGAAGCAGATAAGCTGTTGAGTCAACCTTTGGTATGGTCACGATTAAAGTTAGCGCTTAAAACGCAGCAAATCACGATAGAAAATCCCTATTCTGAGTATTCACAGCCTGGTGGTTACAGCTTACAGCCAGAAAAAATACCATTAAAAGTGAAAGTGATCTTGTTAGGGGATCCTGAAATTTATTATACCTTGCAAGATTACGATCAAGAGTTTACCGAACTGTTTCGTGTTTTGGCTGACTTTGACCGTCATTTAGATTACAGCGAGCGCAATTTAATCGACTACGCGCAATTGATCAGACAACGGGCGGAAAAGTATGGCTACCCAAGAATTACCAATGATGCAATTATCGAGCTGGTACGTTACGCACTGCGACGCGCAGAGCATCAGCATAAAATTTCAGTAAATATTGCTCAAGTGAATGATCTACTGGATGAAGCTGTCTATTTTTGGAAAAAGCAAACCAGCCAAAGCCATTTAACGGGAGAGTTTGTTTTACAAGCATTAGCCGCTAAGGAACGTCGAACCGGACGGATCAGTGAAGCCTGGCTTGATGAAATTAAAGAACAACAAGTGCTAATTAGTACCCAAGGTAAACAAATAGGTAAAGTGAATGGCTTAACTGTGTTGGAAATTGGTGAAAGTGTGTTTGGTACGCCAGCGCGGATCACCGCAACCGTGTACGCAGGTAGTAACGGCATTACCGATATTGAACGAGAAGTGGACTTAGGCCGCTCGATTCACTCGAAAGGGGTATTATTATTATCTGGCTATATTGGTCATAAGTATGGTCAAAATTTTCCTGTCGCGATTTCTGCGAATATCGCGATTGAGCAATCGTATGGTCATATTGATGGTGACAGTGCGTCTATGGCTGAGCTGTGTGCGCTGATTTCGGCAATTTCTCATTTACCGATAGATCAGAGTATCGCCATTACCGGCTCAATGAATCAGCACGGCGAAGTACAGTCCATTGGTGGCGTTAACGAAAAAATAGAGGGATTTTATCGTTTATGCCAAGATACCGGACTTACAGGGCAGCAAGGGGTGATCATTCCTAAAACAAATATGATTAACTTGATGTTGTCACCAGAGGTAATTGCTGCGGTTGAAGCGAAAAAATTTCATATTTATGCGGTTGATAATGTTGACCAAGCGCTCGAAATTTTAATGGCACAACCAGCAGGTATGATCAACAGTGTTGGCCGTTATCCTCGCAAGTCAATTCACGCCATTGTATTAGACAAGTTATCGAAACTATCAGATCTATTAAATGGTGATGATGAGTAGTTAATTACCGGTAATTATTTCCTTTTCTTTGATAATAAAAACTTTATTTGTTTAATAATTAAGCAAATAAAGTTTTTTTTTCTATACTGATCAGCTAGAGGGTCATTCGCTTTTCAAAGCAATAGTTGATTGAAAGAGCAACACGTCCTTTTGAAGTGAGTCACTTTATTGTTGACCAAGTTTTATGAGGGAATGCTATTCGAATAATAACAATAATAGTAAGAAACTGCTGAGAAGACTGTTGATATAGTGTGCTAACACATAGTGAGACCATTGAGTCTGCTGATATATCGTCTAGCAAAAGTTAATTTTGCGTTATTTTTGGTGTCATTGTTCAGTGACGCTATCGTTGCTATGTGCTCATCAAAATACAAAGTTATTGATATTAAAGAATATTTTGCGTTTTCTGCGCTTTGATTTATAGTAAATAACAAGCGTATAAAAACTAAACAAAATAGCTAAGCAATTATTCTTTCATTAATATTTCCCATTGACGCTATTTTGTTCGATAAGTAAGCGGTCTATCGATTTTATCTGCAAGGTAAGCTTGCTGATATCTATAGGAGGCGTTGTGAATATATCGAGTCAAATGGAGCAATTATGGCCTATAGCAGCCTATTTTCTGATTTTGGCCGCGATGTTAGTTTTTATGATGTTGCTATCCCATGTGCTTGGGCCAAAAACCAACACCCGTGCTAAAAATATTCCTTACGAATCCGGCGTTATTTCTGTAAACGACAATAAAACACGCTTTACCAGTCATTTTTTTCTTTATGCGATCTTTTTTGTCATTTTTGATTTGGAAACAATTTACTTGTTCGCTTGGGTGATCGCGTTTGACGATGTTGGTTGGATGGGATTTATCGAAGCAAGTGTTTTTATCTTAGTGCTGTTAGCTGGCTTAGTTTATGTCTGGCGAATAGGCGCACTTTCACTTAAAAAACGCCATGTGCCGTATCGTCAAAATCAGTTGGATATTTCATCTCAATCACAGAACCTGCGAGGTAACTAATGGAGTGGTCACTTACCAAAGCTAAACTCGATGATGCCATGGCACAAGCGCAAAGTGTTTCAGAGCAAGAATTAAAACGTAATGTGTTTATGGCGAAATTAGATGACATGATCAATTGGGGGCGTAAGAACTCTATTTGGCCATTTAATTTTGGACTGAGC
>JBNKXM010000021.1:0-11774 GCA_050300315.1 Thalassotalea sp.
TGAGTATGAAATCGACAGGACATTTTTCAAAACTGTCGTTTTTTCGTCCGAAAAAGGACGAAAAAGGACGAAAAATTTTGCGACGTACTGAAGAAAAATTTTAAAAAATTCACTGAAAATACACAAGAAATCATTAAAAAAAGTGAAGAAACTATGATTAATGAAGAAGGATGCTTATCAGTACCAAGCTGTTACGCTAAGGTAGATAGACATACCGAAGTCACTGTTCGAGCATTAGATCGCGATGGCAACGAAATAGAAATAGACGGCGAAGAGCTGTTAGCGATTTGTATTCAACATGAACTTGATCACCTTAACGGTATTTTGTTTGTTGATTATTTATCTCCGTTAAAGCGCAAACGTATCCAAACTAAATTAGAAAAAGAAGCTCGTTTGGCCAAATCAGACGCTTAATTTAATCGCAACCTATTAGAATTTATATGTCACAACCTTTAAATATTATTTTCGCTGGTACACCAGATTTTGCCGCTAAACATTTAGCGGCACTGATTGAATCTCACCACAATGTGATTGCCGTATATTGTCCACCCGATAAACCTGCAGGTCGAGGTAAAAAAATTACCGCATGTGAAACCAAACTACTAGCGTTATCGCATGATATTCCTGTGTTTCAGCCACTCAACTTTAAAGAAACAGCTGATCAAGAAACGCTTAGTAAGCTTAACGCTGATGTTATGGTTGTAGTCGCCTACGGTTTACTGTTACCTAAAGTTATCTTAGATGCCCCAAGACTCGGTTGTATCAACGTTCATGGTTCAATTCTGCCAAAATGGCGTGGTGCAGCACCTATTCAACGAGCAGTAGAAGCCGGCGATGCGCAAACAGGCGTGACAATAATGCAGATGGACGAAGGACTCGACACTGGTGACATGTTGTTTACTGAAACTTGTGACATTAACCAGCAAGATACCAGTGCAACTATCTATCAAAAGCTTGCTGAACTTGGCCCAAAAGCACTATTAACTACCTTGTCTGCGATGGCTAACAATGATCATCATGCGGTTAAACAAGACAATACAATGGCTACCTATGCCGCTAAATTAGATAAATCAGAAGCGGAACTTGACTGGCAATTACCTGCGCAAGTTCTGCAACAAAAACTACGCGCTTATATTCCTTGGCCGGTAGCACAATTTACTTATCACGAGAATGATCAGCAACATCGTATTCGAGTATGGCAAGCGAGTGTCGTAGACAATGAGCAAACGGTTGCACCAGGTACTATCATAGCGTCCGATAAATCAGGTATAACGGTAGCGACATCAAAACAAGCGCTTAGATTAGAGAATTTACAATTGCCTAATAAGAAAGCCATGCCAGTTGCAGATATTCTCAATGGTCGTGCTGCATGGTTTCAAGTCGGTAACAGCATTAATGGCACGGCAAAGGAAGGTAAATGAGCGCCAATGTTAGAGCACTAGCGGCCAAATGCTGTTTTGCTGTGGTCGACAAGGGCCGTAGCTTAGCAGATGAATTACCAGCGCTACAAAGCAAGGTTGAAGGTAAAGACAAAGGGCTACTACAAGAACTTTGTTACGGTGTCTTGCGACACTTACCCGAGCTGGAAAATGATAGCCGGCAATTTATTCAAAAACCGTTAACGGGTAAACAGCGAGTCATTCATTTTTTGATCTTAGTTGGGCTTTATCAAATAAAGTATACCCGTATTCCTGATCATGCCGCGGTCAGTGAGTCGGTAGCGGCAACTAAACCATTAAAACATTTTCATTTAAAAGCCATGGTAAACGGCGTATTAAGAAGCTTTCAGCGTGCAGAGCCCATTAACAATGAACAGCAAAGTGATGCAATTCGCTTTAATCATCCCAGCTGGTTTATCAAAAAAATACAGCATGCTTACCCAGAGCAATGGCAGTCGATATTAAGCGCAAATATTGAGAAACCACCGATGTGGTTAAGGGTCAATCAGCAGCATCATACGATTGAGCAATACTTGCAACTGCTAGAACAAGCAGAGATAGACGTCGCTCAGGTGGATGAATTTTCCGGCGCCATCAAGTTAGTTGAAGCAATTGATGTGAATAAGTTACCGGGATTTTCCTTAGGCCATGTCTCTGTGCAAGATGGTGCGGCTCAACAAGCGGCATTATTATTGGATTGCCAAGCTAACGACCATGTGCTGGATTGCTGTGCGGCGCCTGGCGGTAAAACCTGTCATATCCTTGAACTAGCTCCCAAGTTAGCATCAATGACGGCTATTGATGTTGATCAACATCGACTTGCCCGTGTCGAAGAAAATTTACTACGCTTAAATTTACAAGCTAAAACCGTTGCTGGTGACGCATCTGCTCCTGAAACATGGTGGGATGGCCAACAATTTGATCGAATTTTATTGGATGCGCCTTGTTCTGGCACCGGCGTAATTAGACGTCACCCAGATATAAAATGGTTGAGAAAAGAACAAGACATTGAAAAACTGGTGATACTGCAACGGCAAATATTAAAAAAGGTATGGTCTTTACTTAAACCGGGTGGTACTTTGCTCTATGCAACTTGCAGTATTTTACCAGAAGAAAACTGTGAACAAATTCAGCACTTTATTAAGAGCGACACGAATGCTGAGTTAGTTGCATTAGCAAACTCGACTCAATCCACTGGTTGGCAAATTCTTCCAAATGTTCAATCAATGGATGGCTTTTTTTACGCGAAATTAAAAAAGAAAAACAACCCTTAGTACGTTGGTAATAAGCAAATGAAAATAGTCATAATTGGCGCAGGACAAGTTGGCGGTACGCTTGCAGAAAACTTAGTAGGTGAACGCAATGAAATCACCCTGATTGATACCAACAGCGAAATTCTCAGAGAATTGCAAGATAAGATGGATTTGCAAGTTGTTACTGGTCAAGGCTGTCATCCTGATGTGTTAAAAAAAGCAGGCGCAGAAGATGCTGAATTAGTTATCGCGGTAACCAGTGATGACGCCACCAATATGATCGCCTGTCAAATTTGTTATTCGTTATTTCATACCGCGACTAAGATTGCTCGGATACGTTCATCAAAAATACTGCGCTATCAAGAGCAACTGTTCCAACCTGAGGGTATTCCCGTTGATCATGTTATTGCACCTGAACAGCTGGTTACTCGTGATATTGCCCGACTCATTGATTACCCTGGCGCATTACAAGTATTAGAGTTTGCTGATGGAAAAGTCAGTTTAGTTGCGGTTAAAGCATACTATGGTGGACTCTTGGTAGGCCATGCATTATCAACGCTGCGAGAGCATATTCCTAATATTGATACCCGAGTGGCGGCTATTTATCGCAACGGAAAACCGATTCGTCCACTTGGCACCACAGTTATTGAAGCGGATGACGAAGTGTTTTTTATAGCTGCAACCATACACATTCGCGCCGTAATGAACGAACTACAAAAACTAGAACCGCCATATAAACGTATTATGATCGCAGGTGGTGGTAATATCGGCGCGGGTCTCGCTCGACTATTAGAGAAAAATCATCAAGTAAAATTGATCGAGCACACACCTAAGCGTGCCGCATACTTAGCTTCTGAACTCAGCGATACTTTAGTTTTTGTTGGTGATTCGTCCGATCAGGAATTATTAAAAGAAGAACATATTGATCAATTTGACGTTTTTATTGCAGTAACCAATGACGACGAAGCTAATATTATGTCATCACTGTTAGCCAAACGTTTAGGGGTTCGTAAAGCCATGGTGTTAATCCAACGTAGCGCCTATATTGATTTGGTACACGGTAGTAATATTGATATTGCTGTTTCACCACAGCATGCCACCATTTCAGCGCTACTCACTCATGTGCGCAGAGGTAGTATTAATAACGTTTATAGTTTACGAGGTGGTGCTGCAGAAGCCATTGAAATCATAGCCAAAGGTAATGAAAAATCATCTAAAGTTATCGGCCGAACAATTGCTTCAATTAAATTACCGCCAGGAACAACTATAGGGGCGATAGTTCGAGAAGACGAAGTGTTAATCGCTCATTCTGACACAGTTATTCACTCAGAAGATCACGTGATTCTCTTTTTAGTAAATAAAAAATATATTTCTGACGTCGAAAAACTGTTTTATGTTGACCCGTTACAGTTTTTCTAATGGGATTTGTTTCTTATTCCATTTTAAATAAAAAAACCAACGATTAATTATCCGTTGGTTTTTTATTTAAACGATTAATATTTTTATCTTGTTGCGCTTTTAAACTTTCGCTTTACGAACTAATCCAATCAAACCAACAACAAATAATAGCAAGGTTTGTGGCTCTGGTACGTCAACAGGCTCACCAACAACGTCTCCGCCAACAGTGATACCATCAAACGCTAAACCAGACTGATAATCACTATCAGTCCAGTTTGTTGTACCAAATTCTAAAAAGTAATTACCATGATCGGCTATTGAATAGGTTGATTTGATCCAACCTGTATAACCACACCCACTGTCATAACATGTCGCCGAATCACTACCTAATGGAGACCAAGTTGGCGCGCCAGCAATAATCTCTACACTTGCAGGATCTAACGTCGCTTCTGGAGCTGGCATATCAAACCCTGGCACTATATTGCCTTGAGCCAATGTACGAGCAGTAAATAATATCGCCACTTGATTAAAAGAGTCATCTAGCAATCTAGCCCAACCATAGTCGGCATAGCCGGCACCATCTGATGTGACATAATTAAAAAAGAAACTTAATTCATCACCTGCTTGGGCTGAAAATATACTTGATGTTAAGACTGAACCATTAATTCCCTCTATACCTTCAAGCCCAACACCAGAAGCACCACCAGTTGTTGCTACCCATCCATATGCACCACCGATAGGTGACTCACTAATATCACCGTCAGCACCTGCTGTACCGCATGTTCCGGTGCAATTCCACCCAGCAGGTAGACCAGAGTCGAATATAATAGATGCTTGAGTATTTATTGATAAAGTAAGTAACATGGCTGAAAATATAACTTTCACCATATTGTGTAACGATATGTTTTTCATTAACTTTTTTCCTTTATAAAGTTGTATTTATCAATTGGCGCAAAAGCAAATTTCATTCCTAATTTATTTTTATAAATATAAACAAATAGTTACAAGAAAAGCGTTAATGTATTGTAAATATAGTGTAAAATATATCGACGCTTTTATCGGTCATTTAGTGCGCAAGAGCTTGGTAAGTAATGCGTGAAATGGCGCTGTAATTCACCATTCTCTTTCATTTCTGCGATAACCGCATTAACTTGCTGGACAAAGTCTTCAGATATTGATTTTTTATTGAAAATGAAATGTACGGGCGTTTCATACAACACAAGTGGATGTAATGTTAAATCAATATGCCTTTGACGAAGCAGTTCACTACACAAAACAACTGCATCATCAATCACAATATCTACCCGATGTGAGGCAAGCATTTTCATTCGCTTTTTTACCGTATCACTATAAACAAAGTTGTTATAATCGGCTTTTGCTTGCTCAATCTCATCACCATACCAACCGGCAAGATTAACTGCGATGATCTTATTTAATCGAATAATTTGTTTTAATGTCGATGATACGCCAACGTCACTATCTGTTGTGCGGTAAATAAACTTATTCACTTCCATACGATAACTCTGAGAATACCAAAATTTTCGTAATCTTTGTTCATTCATACTGGCACCAATACCAATATCGAATCGCCCTTGCTCTAACTCAAATAATGAACGACGTTCAGGAAACTGCATGACTATTAATTGGCAACCAAGCGAGGAGAGAACCTTTCGAAGTAGCTCTAAATCAGCCCCAGTACTTTCACTATTTTCATTGCGATAAAGATAGGGGTACCAATCTAGTGTTGATGATAAAACTAATGGTGTTTCACATTCATGACTAACTTCCCTAGCCTGCAGACTATTACTTAGTAATAACAATAACAAAGCAATTACTCGAGAAGTTAGCACAAGATCACTCATAGGAGCCGCAACGGATTATTATACGATTGATCTAATTCTAGCTGATTTTTATCACTTAAAAGCGCTAAAGTGACGATATATTTACGCTCGCCAAAATGCCGGTGTGAACAAGACCAGCAAGGTAAAGATCTCCAAACGCCCAAAAAGCATAGCAATAATTAATACCCACTTACTAAAATCGCCAAGGCTAGCAAAGCTAGAAGCAACCTCCCCCAGGCCCGGGCCAAGGTTATTTAAGCAAGCTGCAACTGACGTAAACGCCGTAATATTGTCTAAACCAGTAGTCAGCAACAGTAACATACAAATAACAAAAACAATGGTATACGCAGCAAAGAATCCCCATACCGCTTGTACCACACGATCTGGTACTGGTTTATTGCCTAACTTAACTACAAAAATAGCCTTAGGATGCACTAAGCGATCAACTTCTCGCATCCCTTGGAAATACAAAAGCATTGCCCTAACAACTTTTAATCCGCCACCAGTTGACCCAGCACAACTACCAATGAAGCTCGAAAAAATCAAAAAGATCGGCAAAAATAACGGCCAGTGAGAAAAATCTGCCGAAGCAAAACCGGCCGAAGTACTAAATGATACTGTTTGCAGTACAGCTTGATTTAAAGAAACATCCGCAGAGTCATAAACATCAAATAACCATAACACCACAAAGCAACTCAACGCTAAGGAAACTTGAATAACGAAGAAACCTCGAAATTCAGCGTCTGCAAAGTAACTTTTTAATGATTTATGATTTACCGCAGCATAATGCAAAGAAAAGTTAACTGCGCCCATTAAACAAAAAAATGCACAAATATAATTAATTAGCTGGCTATCAAAATAACCAATACTGGCATCATGTGTCGAGAATCCACCGTTAGATATCGATGAAAATGAATGACAAAGTGCGTCAAATGGTGTCATTCCTGCCAACCAATACGCAAATGCACAAACTAACGTTAAGCCTAGATAGATATACCAAAGATGTTTGGCAGTGTCGGCAATGCGAGGTGTCATTTTTGAATCTTTTACGGGACCAGGCGTTTCGGCTCGATATAACTGCATACCACCTATGCCTAACATAGGTAACACAGCAACAGCGAGAACAATGATCCCCATGCCGCCAATCCATTGTAATTGCTGGCGATAAAACAACACCGCATGCGGTAGTGAATCGATGCCATTTAAAATAGTGGCACCTGTGGTCGTTAATCCAGAAAAAGATTCAAAGACAGCATCCGTCAACGTAATATCGGGATTATCAAGTAAGGTAAAAGGAATTGCCGAGAACGCTCCTAACACTAGCCAAAACAAGACAACGATTAAAAAACCTTCACGAGCGCGCAGATCATCTTTTTCATTACGATTTGGATACCAGAATAATAAACCGGTAAACAAACACCATAAAAAGCCCAATAAAAACGCAACCCCTGCACCGTCACGATAGATTAACGACACTACCGCTGGAGGAATCATAGTGACACTTAATAGTGCAACCAACAGCCCTAGAATTCTAATAATATTTTTTATTTGCACGGTAAGCTACGTTGTTCTTTTTAATATTAATTTTCTTGTTTAGATTGTAATATCAATCGCCCTGACGACAAAGTGAGTAATTGTTTTTCTACTTGTGCCAAACTATCTTCTGGGATCAATAACGACAAATCTACCTGAGTTTGAAAGTTTTGTTCAACGACTTGGCCGCCATTCATCTCTATCAAACGTAAAACATCATTCACCTCAGTATACTGACACGCTAATGTTTTGTGTACCATAGGAATTTTTATTTTTGTTGTCATTAAAGACAAGGCTTGCCGTACGCTTGCACCATAGGCTCGTTGCAAGCCTCCGGTGCCTAACTTAGTGCCGCCAAAATATCTGACCACAATTGCGCAGATCTCACCTACTTCACTACCTTGCAGCACAGACAACATAGGTCGTCCTGCCGTGCCTGAAGGCTCACCGTCATCAGAAAATCCATAACTTTGGCTATCTTTAGGGTGAGCACTAACAAAGGCATAGCAATGGTGACTCGCTTGAGGATGAAGTTGCTGAACTTGCTTCAAAAACGCTTTAGCCGCTTCATTAGTATTGCAAGGGGCAAGATAGCAAATAAAACGACTGCGACTAACGATAGTTTCATCAATAACTTCACTAGCCGCTATTAAATAAGAGGACGACAAAACAACAACTTAATTCAATTCTAAATCACGGGTCATATTTTCATTAAACGATTGATGAACAATAATATTGTCTTCAATACGAATACCACCAAATGGGCGCATCTCGTCAACTTGTGTCCAATTAACCATGTCAGCATGCTTAGACTGTTTTAATTCCGCGAGCAATGAGTCGATAAAATACAAGCCTGGCTCAATAGTAAACACTTGATTAGTTTCAACTATTCGTGATGTTCTCAGAAAACTATGCTGCTCTGGTGTGCTTACGTGCGTGCCACGTTCATCCGCCATAAAACCACCAACATCATGGGTTTGTAAGCCCAAATGATGACCTAATCCATGAGGGAAAAACGTACTGACGATACCCGCTTCTATCGCTAATGCAGGGTCGACAGTGATAAAATCAAACTCACGCAGTACATTGGCAATGTCGTTATAGGTTTCAATATGTAAATCAACATAACTTTTACCCGGTTTCAGTCCTTTTACCGCGTTTAACATTAATTTATCCATTCGAGCAATTAACTCAGCAAACTTATCACGTTTAAACGAATAGGTTCGGGTGATATCTGACGCATAACCATTAAAATTAGCACCCGCATCAATCAAAAAAGACCGATGTGCTTGCGGAACGCCTCTTTCTAACGCTGTGTAATGTAAAATCGCGGCATTTTCATTTAGCGCAACAATATTGCCATACGGCGTTTCATTATCGGTATGTTGCGTCGCTTTTAAATAGGTTTGTTGAATATCATATTCAGATGCCCCTTGATAAAACGCTTGCTTAGCCGCTTTATGACCGGTAACCGCAATTCGGTTTGAACGACGCATACACTCTTGTTCATATTCTGTTTTATATGCACGATGAAAGTGTAAATAATTGAGCAATGGCTCTGGATTAATATTTTCAAAACCCAGTGCGCGAGCAACTTCTATATGGGCGCCGACATAAGCCAAGCCATTTTTGTCATAAGGAAGTAACTGATCAACATCGGTCGCTTTAGTTAATATTTTAATATTAAAAAATTCGCTCCAGTAACTCTCCGACAAAGGAACAACCTTGTGCCAAAAGTCGACCGGCTGATAATAAATTAACGTAGGTTTGTCTTCACCATTTAAAATCAACCATGAATTAGGGATATCAACCAATGGCAACCAATGCTTAAAATGCGGGTTTACTTTAAACGGGTAACCCATATCATCAAGAAATACCTTAAGTTCTTGACCTGAGTGAATTACAAGCCCTTGTAATCCTTCGCGAAGTAAGACGTTTTTCGTTCTAATTTGCAACTCAGCCAAATGGGCTGGATATAATACCGATAATTTATTCATTTGATCTCACCAATGAAATTTTTTAGCTATCTTATCATAGCCATTACCGCTATACAGTAACCAAACATGGTTAACTATAATTGACTAATGTTTTTACTATGCAATTGCTCAAAAATCGATGATTCTTGCCCAGCCTTTTGCTGATATATCTGTTCATACGCTAAAACGCTTTTTACATATTCTCGAGTTTCATGAAATGGTATGGTTTCTATCCAAATATCAGCGGGTAATGATCCGGCAGATTTTAACCATTTCTTCACTCTATAAGGCCCTGCATTATACGCGGCGGTTGCCAGTACTTGATTGCCTTGATGGCGATCTAACAAATTCTTTAAGTACTTAGTCCCTAAGTTGATATTATTAGTGCTGTCTAACAAGTATTGACTCGATATTTTCTTGCGTCTGGTTAACAGTTTCGCCGTACCAGGCATCACTTGCATTAATCCTTTTGCTCCAGCCGCAGAATGCGCGTCCGACATAAATGAACTTTCACGGCGCGTAATGGCAAATGCCCATGCCGGATTGATTTCATGCTTAGTCGCCAATTCGTTGATCTCTTCGCTAAACGCTAATGGAAAACGCAAATCGACATCATCCATATAGCCAACTTGAGACAAGGTAAAGATCGCCCGATCGAACCAACCTATTTCATTCGCTAATTTTGCCGCAACGAGTTTTTGCCTAGATGTTAATTGAGTTAACCAATAATTCCACTCTAGTCGAGCATGGTAATAACGCCCTAAATGGAATAACTCAAACGCTCTTTTACCCGCTGGATTTTCAAATAACGCTATCTTCTCTTGTTCTGATATTTGCAACGGCTTATTCTGCAAATTCATCGGCTGGTCACTATAACCCGCGGCTAAAAATCCATAATAGTGGCGACTTTGTGCCAAGGAATTCATCAACTTCTTACCCTTTTCCAGCTCATTGGTTGCCAATAAACTTCGTGCGTACCAATACTGCCATTGCTGGCTGTCTTGTTGATGCTTTGGTAGTGCCAATAGCTCAGCTTTAATCGTTGGCCAGTGCTGTTTGCGTAGCACATCAGCTATTTTCCACTGAATAATATTAGCGGTTAGATTTTCATCATCCACTTTATCTAACCAATCAGGCGCCTTTTGATGATGTTTACTTGCTAATGCTAACGAGAACTTTAACGCAACATCTTGCTGTTGCTGATGAGTAAAATTAAAAACGTTTTTCGCTTGTTGATATGAATTTAGCGCCCTATTTTGATCGCGCCAAATCAGACGTTTAATACCATATAAGTAAATACTTGCTTCTTTGTCGTTCTTAGTAGTAAACCGTGAAAGTTTGGTGATATACGCAGGATCTTTACGCACTCTATGCCATAAACGTCCTAAATATTGCTCACTTTCAGGTAACAAAGAGGTTAAATAAGGAATTAACGTATGCTTGCCTCCATCTGCCGCTTTAACTAAACGCTGCCAGACATGCTGTTCCGTTCTTAAACCAGCATGCTGCCAACGTTCAAACAGCGGATCACACGCCTTAGGTTGTGAATGACCAACTACCCATAAATCTGCAACGTTTGCTAACACCTCAGCCTGATCAAGCCCTTTGTTAAGTTGATAACGATAGTAGTAACACGTTAGCTCAACATCTGAGGTTGGCTTATAAAAAGCCAAAAACAACGTCTGACGATTACGTTTGACGAGATAATCTAACCATTTTTTTCTTAACGGCCAATCTAAAGGCGTACCCTGATATTGCTCTAAAAACTGCGCTATTTCTTTTGCTGAAGACAAGCGCATGCGATGAATTAAGCGCTTTTGATCTAAATAAGGCTGTAATGGGTAATAATGTAATCGATTATATAAAACTTTGTAATTTGAAGAATCTGACTTCCAAAGCTGCTGTTCTGCTTTTTCAAATGTTTTTCTTAATAGCGTATTCTCGTCAGCAAACGCAGTAAAAGTAATAAAAATGGTTAAGGCAAAAATAAGGCAAAAACGATTCATAAGGCGGCCTGAATAATACATCTCCTTTAAGGTTATTCACCCTAATTACACAAAGCAAGTACAATTGGTAAAATTCATTTTTTTGCCCGCTTTACTTCAATTTGTGGATCAGATTGTTTTATTGGTAATATGAAAGAAAATATCAAAAGTATCGCAATGAAAAAATCCACACTTGTTACCTTATTGCTATTAACCGCGCCCACGCTAAGTTCGGCAAAAGAGAGCCACAATCTTGGTTTTGGTCTGAATTATCATTTAGATCAAGAAAATGGCCCAGGTTATCAATTTAGCTATCAATGGCAATTTAGTGAGTCTTTTGAATTAGATA
>JBNKXM010000022.1:0-11561 GCA_050300315.1 Thalassotalea sp.
AATGGGCGTTGTACACGCTCTTCCGGTGAAAACGCCATGTTGTCACGCAGATAATCAAAACCAAACTCATTATTAGTACCGTATGTGATATCAGCTTGATAAGCGGCTTGTTTTTCTTGATGGCTCATACCTGGCACATTACAGCCAACGGTTAAATCAAGAAATTCGAATAATGGGCGAGACCAATCAGCATCACGACTCGCTAGGTAATCATTCACTGTGATAACGTGAACGCCTTTGCCAGTTAATGCATTAAGATAAGAAGGTAAGGTTGCGGTTAAGGTTTTACCTTCACCGGTACGCATTTCAGCAATTTTACCGTCATTTAACACCATACCACCGATCATTTGTACATCGAAATGACGCATACCGAAGACACGTTTACTTGCTTCTCTGACAACGGCAAACGCTTCAGGTAACAAGCTATCAAGTGTTTCGTCATTAGCTAAACGCGCTTTAAATTCAGCCGTTTTAGCTTTTAACTCTTCATCACTTAACGCTTCAATAATTGGTTCGAGCGCATTTATTTTTACTACTTCTTTGCCCATTTGTTTTAGTAATCTATCGTTACGACTACCAAACAATTTCGTCATTAACTTTACAAACATCTTGTTTAAACCATATTAAAAATGAGTAGCAGAAAATCTTCCGCTTTAAAATAAAAGTGATCGGCCGAAGCCGATCACAAAAAACGCTTTTCGTTCGCTAATTATTTAGCTTTGCGATAAACATATTTTATTGGATCAATTTGAGTGTTGTTACGCAAAATTTCATAATGAACATGCGGGCCCGTTGAACGACCAGTGTTGCCCATTTTTGCGATGACTTGCCCTTTACTAACAACATCACCAACTTTTACCAATAATTTTTTATTGTGACCATAGCGGGTTTTTAAGCCCTTACCATGATTTATCTCTATCAGCTGACCATAACCATAACGCTCGCCAGCCCATGAAACCACACCAGCTGCCGTAGTGATGACTTCAGAGCCTTCTTGTCCGGCGAAATCGACCCCTTTATGCATCGCAGGGCGACCGGTAAAAGGATCTTTTCGAGTTCCGAAATAAGAAGATAACCACCCTCGGGTGATCGGTCGACCAGATAAATAACTCGTGTTTTCTATATGGTGACCCAAAGTGATAGATTCAAGCATGGTGAGCTGCTTTTCTTCAAAACTTAATTTTGCTTCAACTTTAGCGATGTCAGCCATTAGTTCATCTAAGGTTTTTTCATTGCTTAAATGACCTGTTATCGGTCCACCGCTTGGCGGAAGTTGTTCAAAATTAAATTCATCTTCAGGAATATTTGCTTGGTCGGCTAATCGGTCGCCTAACGCATTTAACCGTAAAACTTGGCTTTGTAATTCTGCCAATTTCATCGTTAATGCCGTCACTTGCTGTTGATTAATATCAACTGTCGATTTAGTTTCTAACGACGAATTATTCACTGAATATATAGGGTTTTTCGGCTGTTCATCAGATGACATAATTAAATGAACAACAAAACCTGATATGATCGCAAAAACCGTTACCGCAGAAATCCAATGAAATTTATTTAATTTCATTGAAAATCTAACGTTTTTTCCGCGATATAGTAGTGTTAAACTCATAAGACTCTATTTCTATATGACCATTACTTAGGTCATTTAAGGTTGATTTATGGCTAGAAAAACGAAAAGACCGCTTGATGCTTCTAGCTTATTGCAATCGTCAACCGGCACTTTGGCACAAATTGCATCAAAAACCAACTCTTTAACTTTATTGGCTGACATTGTACGACAAACTTGCCCTGACCTGCCAGCAGAAGTATGGCATATCGCAAATTTCCGTCAAAATAGTATAGTGATCGAAGTTATTTCTGCGATCTGGGGCCAGCGTTTACAGTTTGAGCGAATGAAAATATCTCAAAAACTGACGCAAGCGACGGACAATGAATTTAATCATATTGAAATAAAAATTTCGCCCTATCGAAATAAACAATATCCAGTAAGTGAAACGAAAGCAGAAAAAACTCAGTTTATTTCGCAAAATACCGCAAACCAATTAAACGAATTAGCCGAGCATGCGCCTGAAAGCTTAAAATTAAAACTTCAGCGTTTAGCCGCCTTAGCGAAAAAATAGCTGATTTATTTGTGGGTCGAAGCTTGCTTGGACATGGTTAGCTTGGACATGGTTAGATTGGACATGTTCTACAGGTTTAACAGATTATCTCAGCCCATGACTGCTAGTCGCACCTCGCTACGCTCGAGGCGACCTACATGGTTTCTTAATTGAACCAGCTAAAGATTGCAGCAGCATTTGTAGGTCGAAGCTTGCTTCGACATATTTAGCTTGGACAAATACAACACGCAATCTTAAATTCTGAGCACAAAAAAACCAGCCTAACTGGCTGGTTTTGTTCGCAAATTAACGCTCGATTTTAGAAGCCTGATGCGCTAATTTCTTGAAATTCAATCGGAGATAATGTTTCGTCTTCATAACTCACCCATTCCCAAGCATCTACTTGCTTAAACACTTCTCTAAGTAACAGGTTATTTAGACCATGACCTGATTTAAAAGCATTCAATTGCCCTAAAATACTGTGGCCACACATATATAAATCACCAATGGCATCAAGGATTTTATGTTTTACAAACTCATCATCATAACGTAAATCGTCTTTATTGAGCATACGATACTCATCAAGTACGATAGCGTTTTCTAAGCTACCGCCTAACGCTAAATTATGAGAACGCAAAAATTCGATATCACGCATAAAGCCAAACGTACGTGCACGGCTGATCTCTTTAATAAAAGAGCAGCTTGATAAGTCCATCACCATAGTTTGACACGTATTGGCAATAACCGGGTGATCAAAATCTATGGCAAAATTAACTTTAAACCCTTGATGTGGGGTTAATTCTGCCCATTTGTCACCTTCTTCAACACGGATAGGTTTTTTAATACGGATAAAACGCTTTGCAACATTTAAGGTTTCGATACCTACCGATTGGATCAAATAGACAAACGGTAAAGCACTACCATCCATAATTGGAATTTCAGGAGAATCGACATCAATAACAAGATTATCAATTCCTAAACCTGCTAACGCAGACAACAAGTGTTCGACGGTGGAAATCTGCACACCTTGTTCATTCACTAAACACGTACATAAAGTCGTTTCGCCCACAGCTTCAGGGGTCGCTTTAATATCAACAACTGGTTTAAGGTCTACACGGCGAAATACGATACCCGTATTTGCAGGCGCAGGACGGAGAGTGATCTGCACCTTTTCACCTTTGTGTAAACCGACACCAATGGCCGATACTTGTTCTTTAATCGTACGTTGTTTAATCATAAATAGCCTTCTTAAGCCTATATTTTACTATAATAGCACCGCCCCAAATTGGCGGGCGCATAATATAGCAAAAAAGCCTAACAAAATCAAAACCTCAGCTTTTGCTCATAAATTTAAATTTTTACGACTCAATTAATCCGCTTGTTTTCTTAAAAACGCTGGAATATCGAGGTAATTATCTAAATCCGCTGCAGCCACTTTTTGTACTTGTGCGTTAGCTTCTGGCATCACTACCGATTGCGTGTTTAACTCAGGTTGTGCGCTCGCCATAAATTCTTGGCCAACCGCAATAGGCTCTGCAATTGGTGCCGGATTAACTAAAGTGATATCCGGTTTACGCTCTGCGCCAATGCCTGTGGCAACCACAGTGACACGTAAGTCTTCTGTCATTTCAGGATCGATAACGGCACCAACAACCACAGTAGCATTTTCAGAAGCAAATGCTTTAACCGCGTTACCAACGGTTTCAAACTCATCGATACTAATATCCATACCGGCAGTGATATTCACTAAGATACCGCGTGCACCCGCTAAATCGACATCTTCTAATAGTGGGCTAGAAATCGCAGCTTCTGCCGCTTCTTCTGCTCTGTCTTCACCAGACGCGATACCAGAGCCCATCATTGCCGTTCCCATTTCTGACATTACAGTACGAACGTCTGCAAAATCGACATTTATGAGTCCTGGACGAGTAATAAGTTCCGCAATACCTTGTACTGCACCTAATAACACGTTGTTTGCCGCTTTAAAAGCATCAAGTAATGAAGTGCCAGGTCCTAAGACCTTCAACAGTTTTTCATTTGGAATGGTGATCAAAGAATCAACATTTTTCGCAAGAAACTCTATGCCTTGCTCAGCATAGTTCATACGTTTTTTACCTTCAAACGGGAATGGTTTAGTAACAACAGCAACCGTTAAAATTCCCATTTCTTTCGCCACTTCAGCAACAACTGGTGCAGCACCTGTACCTGTACCACCGCCCATACCAGCGGCGATAAAAATCATATCAGCGCCTTGGAGCGTTTCTCTAATCGTTTCACGGTCTTCTTCGGCACTACGACGACCAATTTCTGGATTGGCGCCCGCACCTAAACCTTTAGTCACATCACTACCTAATTGTAACGTCACGTTAGCTGACGAATTACGTAATGCTTGTGAGTCGGTATTTGCAGTAATAAACTCAACACCTTCAATGGTTTGACTTACCATATGCTCAACAGCATTACCGCCGCCGCCGCCAACACCAATCACTTTAATGACCGCTTCTTCGTTATGATCTTCCATCAATTCAAACATTTTTCTCTCTCCGATTATTATCGTTTTGTTCCACCAAAACTACTTTTCACTAAACTACCAACGCGCATCATGCCCATTAGTAAAATCTAAAATTCACCTTTAAACCAAGCCAAAATACGTGAGCCAATACTTGCCACGCCATCACTTGCTTTACTATCGTTATCACTTTGTTCACTTGCTTGCATGCCATAATGCAAAATACCAACAACCGTGGCATACGTTGGATCATTGACATATTCTTTTAAGCCAGCAACGTCTTTTGGTACCGCTACTCTTACTGGCATTTGAAAGACTTCTTCAGCAAACTCGACGACACCTTCCATTTTGGCAGTGCCGCCTGTGAGTACGTAACCAGCCGCGATTTGATCCGCTAAGCCGCATTCGCGTACTTCTTCTTGAATCAGTTCAAATAACTCCTGATATCTCGGCTCAACGACTTCCGCTAAGGTATGACGAGACATAGAGCGTGCAGGTCTGCCGCCAACACTTGGTACTTCAATATTTTCTTCCATGCTCACCAGTTGACGAAGCGCACAAGCATATTGCACTTTAATATCTTCGGCATGGCTCAATGGTGTTCTAAAAATTTTTGCAATATCACTAGTCACTTGATTCCCTGCTACAGGGATCACGGCCGTATGACGCAGAGCACCGCCAGTAAAGACAGCAATATCCATAGTGCCTGCGCCAATATCAACCACGCAAATACCTAATTCTTTTTCATCATCAGTCAGTACGGCGTAACTTGATGCTAAAGCAGAGAAAATCAATTGATCCGCTTTTAAATCACAACGTTCAACACATTTAACGATATTTTTCGCCATATCATTCGCACAAGTAACGATATGAACTTTCGCTTCCATTCTCACCCCAGACATACCAATAGGGCTTTTAATACCATCTTGACAATCTATTGAATATTCTTGTGGCAAAACATGTAGCATGCGACGTTCAGCCGAAATAGGTACCGAACGCGCCGTGTGAATAACGTTATCCACGTCTTCCTGGATCACTTCCTTATCATTGATTGGCACCATACCGTTTTCATTTTGACAACTAATATGCTTACCTGAAATGCCAAGATATACTGAGCTGATATGACAATCGGCCATCAACTCTGCTTCATTAATTGCCCGTTGAATTGACTGAATCACTAAGTTCAAATCATTGACGCCACCTTTGTCCATACCGCGGGCAGGTTGATTACCAACACCGACAATACTCAATTGGTTATCAGGCGTAATTTCGCCAACCGCCACCGATATTTTGGACGTTCCGATATCTAAACCTACCACTAGGTTTCTTTCATTAACTTTTGACATCAATGTTAAACTCTTTCTTTTTCAGTTAATGGCTTCCAACCAACGGCCAGCCCAGTGTCATAGCGCAAATCAACATAGTTAACTTGTTGCTCCGCTTTTCGATTTTCTTTAATTTGTGGATACACTTCCATAAAACGTTGAATACGCTGTACCCTATGCTCTCGTCCTAAATTCAATATCACACCATCACTTAATGTCAGTTGCCATGAATGACGCTCAGACAACAACAACTCATCAATCGCTAAATCACCGTATTCAAGTAATTTGCTTAAATTAACGTAATTCTCTAACGCAATATCTTCACTGCCTTCTGGGCCAAAAAATGACGGCAAGCTATGTTTAATACGTGAGAGATCAGCTTGGAACGCTTGTCCTTGTTGATTAAGCAAAAAATCACCATTCCAATGCGCTATTGGCTGTTGATCAACCACATATATTTTCAACTCGTTCGGCCAATGTTTTCTCACCGACACTGAATAAACCCATGGTAAATTAACCACTTTATCATGCACTTGATTAACATTAACATTGAAAAAATTACCTAAGTCTATCGTTTCAATTGCCCGCTCTATATCAGCTCTTTCGGTGTAAGGCATTTCACCGCTGATCACAACAGACGTCACTGGCGCAGTTTCTTCCGCTGACATTTTCTCGGTGACAAACCAACTCAAGGTAAAAATCCCAACAATGACAGCAATAAAAAACGTCACACCAAACCAAAAACTCCAATGAAGCTTTTGTGGTGTTTGATCTTGTAATTGCAATTGCTCTGCTGTCATTACTGTCACTTTTTAACTGTTATCAGTTGTTACACTAAGGGCTAAAATTTTGCTCACTAACTCAACAAAATCTAAGCCATGCACTTTTGCCGCTTTGGGTACCAAAGACGTTTCTGTCATACCAGGTACCGTATTCACTTCTAAAATTTGCCATTGACCCTGTTCATTGCGCATAACATCAACGCGCCCCCAGCCCTGTGCGCCTGTCGCTTTAAACGCTTTTAATGCTAGGCCTTGCAACTCTTGTTCATCTTCGCGCGATAAATGGCACGGACAATGATATTGCGTAGTGGTTGATTGATACTTGGCCTGATAATCATAAAACTCATTCGGCGTTTCCATATGAATAACAGGTAACGCTTCATCACCTAAAATACTGACGGTGTATTCCGGTCCATTGACCCAAGCCTCAACTAAAATTTCGTTATCAAAACCGAACGCCTGTGCTAATGCTTGATCTAATTGCTGCTCTGATGCCGCCATCGACATACCAATACTTGAACCTTCATGCGCAGGTTTAACCATCACTTTACCGCCAAGCTCAGCTAAAATAGTGCTCGCCTGTTCACTGCGATAATGCTTTTTATCTACAACAACAAACGGCGCCGTAGGTAAGCCGCATGCTTGCATGATTTGCTTACTACGGTTTTTATCCATAGATAATGCCGAGCCAAGCACACCTGAGCCGGTATAAGGTATGCCCATATACTCAAGCGCACCTTGTACACAACCGTCTTCGCCACCTCGCCCATGCAATGCAATAAACACTCGATCTATTTTTAATTGCACCAAATCAGACAAGCAGTAATCTTTGGTATCGATTAACGTCACGTTAAAACCCGCACTTTGCAAGCCATTTGCGATCGCTTGCCCTGAACGCAACGACACTTCACGCTCTGCTGAGTTTCCGCCGTATAATACGGCAATTTTTTCTTGTTTCAGTTGATTAATTGCGAGCGTCATTGTCACCCCCTTGAAACATTGGATTAACAGCAAGTTGACGCGATATCATGCCAATATTGCCGGCTCCCTGAGTGATCACCATATCGCCATCTTGCATTTGCGCATGCAATAGCTCAGGCAATTGCTCAATATCACCAACATAGATAGGTTCAATTTGCCCACGCTGACGAATACTACGAGCCAAACTTTTACTGTCAGCATTTAAGATTGGCGCTTCGCCTGCCGCGTAAACATCAAGGAGCAATAAACAATCAACTTGTGATAGCACATTGACAAAATCTTCATATAAATCACGGGTACGCGAATAGCGATGTGGCTGAAATACCATAATAAGTCGTTTCTCAGGCCAACCTTCACGCATCGCTTTAATGGTTGCCTCAACTTCTTTTGGATGATGGCCATAGTCATCAACTAACACCATTTGTCCCTGTGCAGTCTGTAGTTCAGCCAACTGCTCAAAGCGTCGACCAATACCAGCAAAGTTTGCTAACGCATTAGCAATCGCCTCATCACTGACACCTTCATCGCTGGCAACAGCTATACCGGCAAGCGCATTAAGCACGTTATGCTGCCCCGGTAAATTAACGCTTAACTCTAACGGTGGTAAGCCTTGGCGTTCAACCGTGAAGTAACTTACGCCGCCACTTTGTTGATAGTTTGTCGCAACAATATCAGCGTCTTGTGAAAAACCGTAAGTGATCACCTGACGGGCGATACGAGGCAAAATTTCTCGAATAACCGGATTATCAAGACACACAACCGCTAAGCCGTAAAACGGCAAATTATGCAAAAACTCGATATAAGTATCTTTAAGTTTTTCAAAATCACCTTGGTAGGTTTCCATATGATCTTCATCAATATTGGTAACTACAGCAACCATAGGTTGTAGATGCAAAAATGATGCATCACTCTCATCCGCTTCTGCGATTAAATAACGGCTGGTGCCTAAGCGCGCATTTGTGCCTGCACTGTTAAGTAAGCCACCAATGACAAACGTAGGATCGAGATCCGCTTCAGCAAAGATGCTGGCAATTAAACTGGTGGTGGTTGTCTTACCATGCGTACCTGCGATGGCTACACCATGACGAAAACGCATTAATTCAGCTAACATTTCCGCGCGGCGCACCACGGGAATTCTTAACTGTGCTGCTTGTAACAATTCAGGATTGTCACTGACTATCGCTGTAGAAACCACGATAACACTGGCACCATTAACATTATCTTTATGGTGACCTAAGGTAATATTTGCCCCTAACGCACGCAGACGTTCAACAACGGCATTTTCACCAATATCAGATCCCGTGATCTGATAACCTTCATTTAATAAAACTTCTGCGATGCCGCCCATTCCTGCACCACCAATACCAACAAAATGTATCGATTTAACCCGACGCATTTCAGGCATTTTAATCGGTGCTAATACTTTTTTATTCATTTTATTACTCATGATTGCACCAACTTTTTACAGGTTTGTGCAACTTTATCAGTTGCATCGACGTGAGCCGCTGCAAACGCGGCTTTCGCCATCGCCTGAATAGTCTTTTGAGAACTAAACATGCTATTTAGCATTTGCGCTAAGCTGGTACCATTAAATTCTGATTGGGCAATAATTTTTGCCGCATTTCGTTCAACCAAATACATGGCATTTTTTGTTTGGTGATCGTCTACCGCGTGAGGCAATGGGATAAATATTGCTGGTTTTGCCGCCATCGCTAACTCAGAAACTGTCAAAGCACCTGCTCGACATATCACAACATCTGCCCAATGATACGCTTCGGCCATATCGGCAATAAAATCAGTCACCTTAATATTTTCTTGTGGCAATCCGTATGCTTGATATTGCTCCATTACTGCTTGCTGATTGCCTTTCCCCGTTTGATGCCAAACCGAGATATTTTGCACTTTGATCTGTTTCATCGCCTGCGGCACTGTGTCATTTAACACCTTAGCGCCTAAGCTACCGCCAACAACCAGTACATTTTTACGTCCTTCAACTTGCTCAACGTCTAATGTTTGTAATGCGACAATATCACCTCGCAGCGGGTTACCAACCACTTGTGCTTTAACCCGTTGACTAAACGCACCAGGAAATGCACTTAATACACGTGTGGCAAGCGATGCGAGAAAACGATTACTTAAACCCGCGATTGCATTTTGTTCATGCAATACCAATGGCTTACCTAATAACCACGCAGCAAAACCGCCTGGTGCACTGGCATATCCGCCCATGCCTAACACAACGTCAGGGCGAACAGCACGGATCACTTTGATCGATTGCCATAGCGATTGCAGCAATTTGATCGGCAATTTTAACCAAGTCTGCCAATTTTTATTACGCAAACCCGCAATATTGATAAACGAAATATCAAAACCATGCTGTGGAATAATCTCGGCTTCCATACGATCCGCTGTGCCTAACCAATGGATATGCCAACCTTGCGCTTGTAAATTTTCGGCGACAGCGATCCCTGGGAAAATGTGACCACCGGTGCCACCCGCCATGATCAACAATGTAGGACGTTTAACATCAGTCACTGTCATTTTCGTCCTCCTTTTTTGCTGTGATTAGTGGTTGCTTGAATGCTCTGCAAACGAATTTCATGATCGATACGGATCAAGACCACCACAGCAATCGTCATAATAATCATTGAACTGCCACCATAGCTGATCAGTGGCATGGTTAATCCTTTCGTTGGTACTATCCCTGCGCTAGCGCCGACGTTAACCGCCGCTTGGAAACTAAACCAAATACCTATGGCAAAGGCGAAGAAACCTTCAAAATATTTCTCTTTTTGCACCGCTTTTCTACCAAGCATCAAGGCTTTAAAAACTAAGGTCATGCTCAACAACAACACCACACTAATACCAATAAAACCAAATTCTTCCGCCAAAACCGCCATAACAAAGTCAGTGTGAGCTTCTGGTAAATATTCTAATTTTTGGATACTGTTTCCGAGTCCTTGCCCCGATACTTCACCTCGGCCGTACGCCATTAACGACTGGGTTAATTGATAACCGCTACCAAATGGGTCTTTCCAAGGGTCAAGAAAACTAGTGACACGTGCCCATCGATAAGGTGAAAAATATGCTAGCGCGGCAATTGCCGATAAGCCAACACCAGCAATACTAATGAACTGCCAAAGCTTAGCGCCAGCTAAAAATAGCAAACCAAAGGTAGTGACAAACATCACGATCACTGTGCCGAGATCCGGTTGAAACAATAACAAACTGGCCAAAGCACCAAAAACCACTAACGGTTTAATAAAACCTTTTACATTTTCAATGACTTCATCACGACGACGCACTAAATACGCCGCCAAGTAGCAAAAGAAAAACAACTTAGCAGGCTCTGCCGCTTGTACCGTTATCGGGCCTAGAACAATCCAGCGGGTTGAACCATTTACCGAACGACCGATCAATAAAACCAACACCAATAAAGCAATACCTAAGATCAGTAAATTGCCGCTATGTTGATGCCAACGACTCATAGGTATTTGCAAGGTGACACCCGCAATAAAAATACTTAAGCCAATGTAAATAATATGGCGAATAACAAAATGAAACGGATTGCTAAACAGGCGCTCAGCCACAGGCATTGAAGAGCTTGCTACCATCACTAAACCTACCATGTACATGGCAACGGCTAAGATCAAATAACTACGATCAAAGGTCAGCGCTGATGTTGATCTCATGGTTAACCACGAAGGTAGCGTTAGGCGATGAAAAGACGATGTGATAGCCGACATTATCCCGCCTCCTGCAACGTCATTACCGCGTCAGTAAATACCTGACCACGTTGAGCATAGTTTTTAAACATGTCGATACTTGCACACGCTGGCGAAAGTAAAACCACATCTCCTGATTG
>JBNKXM010000023.1:0-11502 GCA_050300315.1 Thalassotalea sp.
AACGTTAGCAAGCAGAACAGCCCAGAGCACGGACGAAATCGATCAAATGATCCAATTATTGCAAGCTGGTGCCAACAAGGCGGTGCAAGCGGTGGATAGTAGTAAAGCAATTTCGGTGCAAACGGTTGAAAGCGCAAACCAAGCAGACACAGTACTTAATGCCATCAACAGCCAAATAGATGTAATATTTGATATGAATACGCAAATAGCTCGGGCAACTGAACAACAAGCGCAAGCAGCGAGCGAAGTTAACTTGCGAGCAAACGACCTTGCGGCGATGACCAATGAATCGCTTAGCAATGCTCAGGATATTGCTTCAATAGGTCAACATTTAAAAGTTAGTAGTGAAAATGTTACTACGATAGTTGAGCAGTTTAAGCTAACTTAACCTGAGTTTTATGCGTGAACTTGAATGAGATGCATGATGATATTTTCATTATAAAATCAATCAGATGGTTTAACTGATTAATACGGCTAAACCATCTAATCTGCTCGAATTAGAAACTATATGTTGCCTCTAGCCACGCGCTGATGCCTTCAGCAGGTATCCGAGACATCACCGGAATATCGGTTCCTTTCACCCGATTATAGCCACTTAGGTGTGTTTGATAACTTCGATCAAACAGATTATCGACACCTGCTCTAACCGTGAGTTGTGGGTCAACAAAATATTGGACATCAAGATTTATCACGCCATAACCTGCACTTTGTTGCTCATCATTGGTCATTGATACCTTATTCTGACGGCTGACTAATTGCCAAGTGGCGTTAATTGCCATGTTGTCAGTATTGTAGGTAAGATTTAACTGCGTGTTTAATGGCGCGATACGATAAAGCTCATCGTCAATATCTCTGCGTTGACCACGTACATAACTTGCTACCCCAGAGAACACAATATTCTCACTAAGAGCAAATCGCCAATTAACATCCATGCCATATAATTTGGCATCAACATTGTTAAACTGCAGCGGATTAGTATCCCCGGACGTCATTTTTGCGATCATTTTTGCCGACATCTGCTGCATAGTTAACGGCGTTCCTTGAATATAATCATCTATCTGTTGATAAAACAGATGCGGAGACACCATAGTATGTTTATTTTGATAATTAATACCTAAATCTAGCTGATAAGCGTGCTCTGCAGCTAAATCAATATTACCGATATAAGTATTACCATCGGCTAAGCCACCTGTTGATTCCATCGGCGTCCACAAATAACGCGCTTGATAAGAAGCCGCTCGTGATTTAATACCAAGACCTAAATTAAACGACATCTCTGACGAATACAGGTGGTTCACATTTAACGCAACATCAAATAAATTATCTGATACTGAACGATCGGCGTTATTAAAAGCATCTCTCAACTCAGCCGCTAACTCTCCCATAACCGGCATCATTGCCATAGAAGTTGCAACTTGGTCTGCATCTGCCTGCACTTGCTTCAACCGTGCACCTAATTGCACACGGGTATTGTCATATTGCTGTTGCCACTGAAGAAAAATTCCTACGCGGTCATCTTGCACTTGGTTAAAATTGATCACTTCAAACATGGCATTATTGGGATTTGAAATGACTGAATCATGCTCTGCCAAATAACCATCAATGCCTATTTCTAATTCACCAAAAGCAAATAGCTTATTTAATGCCGCGCTAAAATCTAAGGTATCAGCCGTGGCATGATTGCGACGATATTTAGCTGGATTGTCGTTTTCACGTAGCAAAAAGTTTGTCATACCATGGTTGGCATCAACCCAACCTAAGGTCCAGACTCCTTGCCATTGCTCAAGAGAAAAGCTGCCATCAATCCCTACTCGATGACTAAAAATATACTCAATATCCATAGGTAATGCGGGTGTACCTGAGTCTTGAGTATCAGTGTAATGATAACTAAAACCGAGTTCTGAGCCGCCACCAAGATAACGAATATCACCACCAAACTGGCGTTTCTCAAACCGAGTTGGTGAAACAGTCACACCATCTCCGTTTTCTAAATCATCGCCTGATTGCAAATTGGCGTAGAGCATAACCCCAAGCGCATCTTTTGAACTGTTAACCACGGTTGACAAAGTTTTCGCGTGATTATTACTTCGATAACCAGCTTGCAAATCGCCTGTGGTTAGCCATTGGTTTTCAGAAGCAACTTCGGCTTTTCTCATTTTTACGTCAATGGAGCCCGCTAAACTATCAATCGCGGCTGATACAGGAGTAACGCCACGATAAACTGTCATTGAATCAACAATCAAAGGCGTTGAATAACTTAATGGCGTGTCCATCGCATTAGGCCCAGCACCGATAACTGGATGACCATCTAATGCGATAGCAAGACGGTCACCATATAAGCCACGGTACTGCGCAACACCAGTGACTGGGCCGTTAGCATTAACATTTGCCCCTGGTACAGAAGTTAGCCAATTTGCTAAATCAGGTTCACTGGTTTTACCCTGAGCAAATTGCTGATTAACTTCCAAGCCGTGGTAACGTTGATGCGTGATAGTGATCACTTCAAAGTCCATATTAGGCTCTGGCGCATCATCCGCCATAACAAACGACGAACTAACAGCGCCAGTGAGTAACGCCAATTTAACTGCTAAGACACTAAATTTTATTGAATAAGACATAAAGACAACTGAGTTATTTTTGAAATTGGTTGCAGTTTCAAACAAATAACTCAGCTCATCAAAAGAAAAGTGCACAACTGCGACAATATGTCGCAATCAATAACTGAGATCTTGATTTGTATCAATTCTCTCAATTTATTAAGTGGCATCAACACACTCTAGTGAATGATGCCCGCCGCTTTTAAGTGATTCATTGCCATCTCGATACGTTCGGCTTTCATCTGTTGATAGGTTGGGCGATTAAAATTTAAAGCGAAATAATATTGCTCGCCTGCGGTTTCAACAATACCAACATACCAGCCCAACATGCTTTCATCATCAACTTTCCCTGCCCCCGTTTTTGCATATATTTTATAATCATCGTTATCAGTCGCTAACATCACCTTTTTCATTTCAGCAAATGTTTTAGTCGATAATCCTAATTGATTTAAATAAAATTTTTGCAAAAACTTTACTTGCTCAAGCGCTGAAATTTTCATGCTACCGTTTAGCCAGAAATCATCTAGCCCAGAACTAATATCTTGATTTCCATACTGAAACTTTGAAAGAAACTCCGTCATGGTTGCTTCACCAATGTCGGTCGCTAATTGTCGATAGATAGGAACAACTGAAAATTTATAAGCACTTGCTAAATTATACTGTGGCAATTTCCATACAGGAGGCCACCATGCTTGAGTTGGATATTTTGATTTATCATACGACATAGGCTGCTCAGCATTCTTAATTAATTGGCTTTCTAAACCTATGATTGAGTTGGTAATTTTGAAGGTCGAAAATGGAGAATATCGACGTTCAGCTCTTGGCTGATTAACCACAGACAAGCTATTATCCGAGTTTTTCAACAAAACAAACGTACAACTGTCGTCTTTTTCCTGACACAAGTATTGCTCCGCCATGGCTAAATTTAGCCATGAGCAGGTTAACGCCGTTATTAGCATGACAACTCTACATTTCATTAATCTGTCCTTTATAACGTTTAATGATGAAATTAACAGGCACCGTATCGAATAACGACAGCGATGACAATCTTTTACTTTTTACTAAATATTTCATATTAACTAGTGAAATTTCAAACGCTTTGTTACACACTAACTCGCACATTTGTCGGATAATAGATGACAATTCGTTTAACAGTGGCACAATAGCTGGGTGTAGCAATAAAAGGATAGTAAATGAAACGCGTCATTAGCTTAATGCTGATCTTATTTAGTAGTATATCTGTAGGGCAAGAACAAGCCGAAGCCATATTCAAACAACTCGCTCCTTCGCTTTACCAAATCAGATTAATAGACAAGGCCAGTGGTGAAAAATCATCAATAGGATCTGGTTTTCAAATCACCAGTGATGGCTTAATAGCCACTAACTACCATGTTGTCTCTAGCTATGCTCGTCACCCAGAAAAATACCGGATTGAATACCTTGATAACCAAGGTCATAAAGACAATTTGATCCTGAAAAATATTGACGTCATCAATGATCTGGCACTCGTCAAACGTGAAGTTGACCACGAAATGCCTTATTTCACCATCTCTGCATCCGTACCAACCAAAGGCGAAGAACTCTATTCATTAGGTAATCCTCATGACTTAGGCATGATAGTCGTGCCCGGTACTTATAATGGTTTAAAGAAAGAATCATTTAACGATCGCATTCATTTTACTGGCTCGGTTAATGCTGGCATGAGCGGTGGTCCGGTAGTCAACAAAGACACCCATGTGGTTGGTATCAATGTTGCCACCTCAGGTAATCAAATAGGTTTTTTAGTGCCTCATGATAAATTAATCGCACTGATTGAAAATTATCAAAAGCATGAGTCACTGACCATAGATCAGCAAATGGAACAACAACTCAATAACTATCAAACTGAGTTTGTCAGTAAACTGATCAATAGTGAATGGCAATTAAAAAACTTAGGTGACGCTATTATCCCCACGATAAACGTCCCCTTTATTCGCTGTTGGGGCGAATCAAATGCCGACAAAGCAGATGCCTTAATGATGATGGCAGTCGCTAACTGCTCATTGGAAGAAAATACCTATATTACCAATGACTTTTTCACCGGTTCTCTGGAAATGGAATTTAGGTATCTGCAAGCAAAACAACTTAGCAATATTAAATTCTATCAATTGTTTCAACGACAAATTGCCCGTGTGATGCCGGGAAACAAAGCAGGTAAAGATGACGTTACTGAATATCAATGCCAACACGACATTGTTATGCCTGATAACCAACGTATTAATAATAAAGCTATTTTCTGTACTCGCGCCTATAAAGATTTTTCTGATCTGTATGATATTTTATATCTTGGCATTTCCGTCGACAGAGACGACCAAGCATTACTTAGCCATTTTACCTTAGCCGGTGTTTCTCAACAGAGTGCGCAAGCATTTACCAAGAAGTTTATGGGATCTGTGTCATGGAAATAATTATTGAAGAAATTAACAGGGGCCATAAACTCATTGGTCGTCATAAATTTAATCAACAGACGATTGAAATTGGTCGAGGTTACCACAGTGATATTATTTTATCTGATCCTCATGTCTGTGCAGAGCACTTAGCCATTGAATTTGATGGCGAAAATTGGCGGGTTACCGACAGAGGTAGCATTAACGGTTGTTTTTTAGATGATGGTAAAAAGCCTGCCAATGGTCATATTGTCCACTCAGGCGATATTATTACCTTAGGTAAAAGCCAAATACGCATCGTGTTTCCTCATCACCCAGTAGCAACCAGTATTTCGCTAAGCCCGTTTGAAAATTTGATCAATCTAACCAAAAATCCAGCTGTTCTCATCGCTAATATTTTATTTTTCGCACTGCTTACCGGATGGATCTTCTATCTTAACAACCCGAAAGAAGTCACTTTTACTCAGTTACTGGTTCCGGCGGTTGGACTGACCTTAATGTTTGCATTATGGCCAGGTGCAGTCTCATTAGTGTCCCATTTAACGAAGCATGATGCGCGAATTTTCACGCAACTAGGTATTTGTTTTATTTTTTATAATTTAACTTGGTTGACTGATTTTACCGAAGCACTGGCGCAATTTAACACCTCGAGCCAATTTCCACTGACCCCTTTGGTCTCGTTGCTGCCGATTGTTATCACGTTCTGCTTATTTTGGCTCAATTGTTATATCGGCTTTCATATGAGTGATACGCGCCGTATCGTTGTTGCGACTAGCCTGACAGCATTATTATTTGGCGGTGGATTTTTGGTACAGATGAGTAAGAAGCCAGATTTTAGTGTACGACCAGACTTTAATTCCACACTCCTTATTCCTGAATTTTTATTTGCGAAAAGTAGTTCTGTCGATAAATTTATTGATAACAGTGATAAGTTATTTAAGAAAGTCGATCGGATGAAAAAAGAACAAAGCAAATAAATACGAAAGCGACTCGTGTCGCTATGATGAAGAGTGTGTTTAATTATAAGGGACGAAACCTAGATTTCGTCCCTTTATTTATTAAGGTTTTCTGATAAAACCGACCGCATCATACACTGACGCTAATACTTTGCTTGCGCGCTCAGAGGCTTTATCTGCGCCATTGTGCATCACTTGATCCATATATGCTTGATCGCTACGATACTGATGGAATTTTTCTTGGATAGGCTCAAGCATGGCAACCACAGCATCAGCAACATCACCTTTTAAATGACCATACATCTTGTCTTCATACTGAGGAATAAGTTGCTCAATTGACTGCCCTGTCGTACAAGATAGCAGCGACAACAAGTTTGATACCCCAGGTTTTTCTGCGACATCAAAATAAATACGTGCTTGTTCATCTGAATCAGTGACCGCTCGCTTAATTTTTTTCACGATCTTTTTCGGCTCTTCCAATAAACCAATGAAGTTACCCGGATTAGTATCAGATTTAGACATTTTTTTCGTCGGATCCTGCAAACTCATCACTCGCGCACCAAATTCTGGAATGTAAGGCTCAGGAACGACAAAAATATCACCGTAAAGGTTATTAAAACGGGTAGCGATATCACGTGCTAATTCCAAATGCTGCTTTTGATCATCTCCAACTGGTACTTCATTGGCGCGATACAATAAAATATCAGCCGCCATTAATACTGGATAAGTAAACAAACCCGAATTCATGTTAGCTTCAGATTTTTGCGACTTATCTTTGTATTGCGTCATCCGATTTAATTCACCCATTTGCGTATAGCAATTTAGTACCCAACTCAGTTGCGCATGCTCAGGTACTTGTGACTGAATAAAAATCGTACTGTGCTCAGGGTCAATGCCACATGCTAAATACAAAGCTAAACCATCTAATGTTGCATTACGCAAAGCTTGCGGCTCTGGACGCACCGTAATCGCATGTTGGTCAACCAACATGTAATAGCAATTATGGCTTTGTTGCATATTAACCCATTGTTTAATAGCACCTAAGTAATTGCCAATTGTTAACTCACCTGATGGCTGACAGCCACTTAATACAACAGGTTTAGACATCGTTATTTACCTAATAAATTCATAATAAAAACAAGATAACCGATAATTCAGTTACACAATAATCTTACACTTTAGCGAGTTCTGCTCGCATCTCTGCAATCGCAGTTTGATAATTTGGCTGAGAGAATATCGCAGAACCCGCAACAAACATATCAGCACCGGCAGCAGCTATTTCAGCAATATTGTCAGCTTTAACTCCGCCATCAACTTCCAAGCGAATATCTCGGCCACTGGCATCAATTAAGGCGCGCACCTTTCTTAGCTTATCTAACGTGCTTGGGATAAAAGACTGACCGCCAAAACCTGGGTTCACTGACATTAATAGTACCACATCAAGTTTATCTAAAACGTAATCTAAGCAATGTAACGACGTAGCAGGATTTAACACTAAGCCAGCTTTACAGCCGTGATCTCGAATCAGCTGCACTGTTCGATCAACGTGATCGCTTGCTTCGGGATGAAAGGTAATAATATCTGCACCTGCTTTTGCAAATTCTGGGATCAAACTATCAACCGGCTTGACCATTAAGTGGACATCTATTGGCGCAGTAATACCATAATCTCTTAGCGACTTACAGATCATAGGACCAAAGGTTAAGTTAGGCACAAAATGATTGTCCATGACATCAAAATGTACAACATCAGCCCCAGCGGCTAATACATCACGCACGTCATCACCTAAACGTGCAAAATCTGCAGATAAAATTGAAGGAGCAATCAAATATGAAGACATGGTTCTATCCAGCCAAATTAAAAACTGCGCTACTTTACCTTAAAATATCGAAATAATCGACCCAGATCATCTTGCACTGACTTTGTACATCACCAATGCACCCTGCACCATTTCGGGTCAAAAGCGGTACAGCACAGAAATATAGTTTTTCGACAAAAACATAATAATCAATTGATATATAATGGAAATAATTGAATTTATCTTACAAATTACCTGTGGGCATCTTAATTGCAATTTTAATCACAACAACAATAAACTTTATGAGTGAAATATGAAAAAAACCTTAGTAAACATCGCACTTTCATCGGCTTTATTATCAATTGCCGCCATTTCTTCTAGCGCATCAGCAGAAAGCGGGTTTTCCGCCAATGTAGCAGCCACTAGTAATTATCTATGGCGCGGTTTAGAGCAAACAGGGGGAAAAGCAGCTATTTCTGGTGGTATTGACTACGCAAATAAATCAGGCTTTTATTTAGGCACATGGGCTTCAAATGCCGATTGGGCCGACGGTATGACCTATGAACTCGACGTTTACGGTGGTTTTTCTGCTGCGATTAACGACTCTGTTTCTTATGATATCGGATACATCTACTATGCATACCCAGATGAAACAACTGGTGATGCTGATTTTTCAGAAGTTTATGCGAATGTGTCATTTGGCGCATTAACTTTAGGTGTCGCTGTACTTGCAGAAGGTGAAGGTGCCGATATGGGTGATACCATCTATGCATCTGCCGATTATGGCTTTACATTAGCAAACGAGGCCGAAGTTGCGCTACACATAGGTTCTTACTCTGGCGATTGGTTAGCAGAAGACTCTATCGATTATGGGATTAGTTTAAGCAAAAGTGGGTTTACTTTAGGCGCTTCAGCCACCGATCTTGACGGTGCAGCTGGTGATCTTAAAGTTTATGTCTCTTATGCTGTAGACATTGACCTTTAATCCTCGCGATGCAAGCGACAAAGCATGATGAGCTATCATGCTTTGTCCATCTATCATCAACCGATCAATTGGCAAAGTTTATATAAGTGACTAACGCCATGATACCTAAGGTAAATGGCCAATAAATTAATTTAGGGATCAAATGATCTTGCGCAATGATCCAATGCACCCCCTGACCATTACCGCGTGTAAAAAAATAAGTATTACAAATGATGCTGATCATCAAAAAATACATCAGTAAAAAGAAATATTCGAGATAGACAATACCATCTTCAACAAACTGCTCTCTCAACTGAATGTGAGACAACATCACAACAAAGAACAATGCTGAAACAATTGATATAACCCCAGTGAAGTTAAAACCAAATGTTTCGCGTTTAATTTGCTCTGCGGTTACTGTCATTAACAAGGCAAACAATAGCACTGCGACGGTTACTAACGGCACTAGATGAATAACAAAAGCATTTAAAAATTTGCGTTTCAACACTAAATTAAAACGCAACTCAGGATAGCTTTCTGTACGATATTGGTTGTTAAATCCAAACGAGCTATCGTAATGTGCTAATTTATAATCAAAAAATGTTTCATTAATTTCCCAATCCCCGACAACTATATCTTTATCAATACCGAAGCTATCTCCTGGCGCTGTACTGCTATAATCATTTAGCGCTGGTACAAGTACCAGATTACGATCAAAATGTGCCGGCCATAGTTTGATCCATACTGTTTTATGATCCAGCGGATAATCCTTATAGCTAAACTTTTGCCTTAAAGTAACATCAAACGACCAACCCAAGACAGTTTCACCGTCGATCTGGTGCTGATAGGCAAGTTCAAACTCAGTTGAACCCTCAACTTGCTCAGGAAACATAAAATTTGCTTTAATCGTTGATTTATCCAATTGAGCTGTTGGATATTTCTGCCAAATATAACCTGTGATAGTGACATCGTTTGAACTGCTAAATTTAAACGACTGTAGGAATATCCCCGTTGGAATATATTGAAGTTGTTGCGGATTTATCGATGTGCGTTGAAGTTCTGTTGTTACATACGCTTTGGCCGCCCGTTCAGAAATTAACTGATTTTTATTAGGCTGATAGCTAGTATCAACTTGATACCAAATAAAGCCAATCGTCAGTAAACAAGCGATAGAAAATACGATGGACGCCTGCCACCAACGAGCCAAATTATTAATATTATAATCTTTGTTCATCGAAAAATATTTTTTAGAACCTAATGATTACAGTAGCTTACAACAGTTTTTACCGGATGTATCATTTGATGTTGAAATTTGTTACTGTGAAAATATTGATTGTATCCATGATAGTAACAGGAAGAGCATTAAATGAGTCGGCTCACTAATACCATTAAAAGTGTTGCTGCTGCCTTTATTGGCGTACAAAGCAATAAAAACAGGGAAAGAGATTTTAACGAAGGCAAATTCAGCCATTTCGTTATTGTTGGCATTATTGGTGTGATATTGTTTATTGGGCTGCTGGTAACCGTCGTTTCGCTCGTTTTGCCATGATTAGCGATATAACGCCATAAGCTCAGCAACTTTTTTCCTATTACCTGCTTTTTGACTGATAGTACGTGCAACTTTAATTGACTTAACTTTATCTGCTCCTTGATAAATCTTACGTGTCCAGATCGTATCGTGATTACTGATCAATACACTCACTTGATGTTGCTTCACCACTTCTTCTGCTGCATTCGCCAGATCGGCTTGTTCATCTAAGCCAAAACCATTGCCTGCGTAGCTAGTAAAACTTGCCGTCTTGCTCAATGGCACGTATGGCGGATCACAATAGATAACGTCGCCATCTTGTGCACGAGCAAACGTTTGACGATAACCTTCACAAATAAAAATAGCTTTTTGCGCTTTTTCAGAAAAAAACAATAGTTCATCTTCTGGAAAATATGGCTTTTTATACTTACCAAACGGTACGTTATATCCGCCCGATTTATTGTATCGACATAAACCGTTATAACCATGTCGATTTAAATAAAGAAATAGTAAAGAACGATAATATTTATCGACACTCGCATTAAACTCGGCTCGCAGGTGATAATAAGCGCTTGCTTGATTATTCTCTGGGGCAAACATTCTACGTGCATCATCAATAAACTGCTGAGGCTTCATTTGAATGATCTGATAGAGATTGATCAAATCTTTATTAATATCGTTTAATAAATAACTTTGATGATCACTATTTAAAAACACAGAGCCTGCACCGACAAACGGTTCAATCAGGCGTTCACCTTTGGGAAGTGTTTTGTTAATAACATCGCACAGACCGTATTTACCGCCAGCCCATTTTAAAAATGCACGGTGCTTTTTAACCATTGAGTTTAAAATCCAACTGCAGCGAAATCACCGCTTATTTTTAAGAGTTGGGAATTGTAACGTGATTTAACTCCGATTGGGAGCGTTGAAATTGATTGATTTCACTATTAATTGCTTCAATCGTTTTTATCCAAGGCGATTTGCTAATAATTCCTAGAGGCAATGTCTGCAATGCTTTTTCTGCCTGCTCTCTCGTTTGATAATAATCGCTGGTCAAAATAGTCATCAGATTACCGGCCACTGCTTTTTGATATTGATGAAATGTTAGTTCGGTAAATTCTGCTTTAAATTCATTTAATACATCTTCATGGCTAAACGCCGCTATTTGAATCACATATCCATGTTGCTGATCTAAATAACGCGCAGGCTCGATTTGCTTTGTTGTCATCATAG
>JBNKXM010000024.1:0-11475 GCA_050300315.1 Thalassotalea sp.
AAACAGTCATTAACTTCTTGTTGCTGTTCAGCAATATGAATATGGATCGGTGCGTGTTCATCCAAGGATCTGACGTGCTCTACCGCAGCTTGTAATGACGCTAAATCAACTGCTCGTAATGAATGTGGAGCAATACCGACATTGCTATTTGCGTACCCTTCACTCAACGAAAAACACTCGTCTACCAACGAATTAAACTGCTCAACCGAGTTGATAAAGCGTTTTTGTCCATCAGTTGCCGGTAATGGACCAAAACCGCTAAAACGATACAACACAGGTAACAAGGTTAAACCAATACCTGAGGCTTTACTCGCCTCAAAAATGGCTTTTGACATCGCAGATAATGACGGATGAGCACTGCCTTGTTGATCGTGGTGCAAATAATGAAACTCAGCAACTCGGGTATAGCCCATTTTTAACATTTCAATATATAGCTGAGTCGCGATAACTTGAGCGTCTTCAACCGTTAGCTGACCAAGAAATTTGTACATGATATTACGCCATGTCCAAAAACTGTCTTGTCCTTCACTTCCTTGTTCACTAAAACCAGCAAACGCTCGTTGAAATGCGTGAGAATGACAGTTCACCATGCCGGGGATCACAGTGCCAACTTGTTCTGCATCAGCACTTTGACCTGCTTCAATCGCCACTATCACGCCATCTTCTATGGTTAAGGTCTGCGATGTATGCCAACCATCGGCAAGTAAAATACGTTGGGCAAATAATTTCATTTATGACTCTCCTATGCGCCGTTACGTTGAGCGAAGTCGATCAAACAGCTCACCAGTGCTTGCAATTTAGGTTTAACCTCAGCCGCTTTCTCCTCATTATATTGGTCGCTAGGTTCATTCATATACGTGCGCTGTGACAACTCTAATTGTACGGCATGAATATTATTTTCTGGCTGACCATAATGTCGGGTAATAAAACCGCCTTTAAAGCGGCCATTAGTCACCATAGTGTATGGTTGATAATCAAGCGCTTGTAATTGTTCGAGCAGTAATGGACTGCAACTTCCACCATCGGCGGTACCAAAATTGAAATCTGGTAATTGACCATCAAAAAAACGCGGCACGTGGGATAATATCGAATGGGCTTCCAGTAATACTGCTATCCCATGTTGTTGTTTCATCTCAGCTAAGCTTGTCTTTATTGCTTGATGGTACGGCTGCCAATAATGTTCGATACGATAAGCAATTTCTGCTTCATCAGGCTGTTGTCCATCAAGGTATAATGGCGATAAATCAAATGCGGTAGTCGGGCAAAGTTCTGTGGAATTAGCACCTGGATAAAGGTCAACACCATCTGGATCTCTATTTAAATCAATCACGTAACGACTGTATTTTGGCTTTATAATATAGGCACCCATCGCCTCAGCAAAATCGTATAGCCTGTCCTTGTACCAATCAGTATCAGGTACTTTTTTCGCATAGTCCGTCATTTTTTGTGCGATATCTTCTGGTATCGCTTGGCCATTATGAGGCATGCTGATCAGTAACGGCACTCGACCTTTTTGCAATTGAAAACTTTGAGACATATTGAAACCTTAATTGTATATACAACTTACTGGTTAATTTATCATGTCTCATGATTATCGCCAATGAATTTGCAGTTTTGTATTAACAAATAAATAAATTTCTTATGGATAAAAATAATATTTGCTGGATATCTGCTTATCTAATATGGTTAATAGACCTAGCTAACTTATTAAAATTTATTCATTTATGCTGATAAAACTTATTCGCGCCATCACTGTATGCTGTTGTTTGAATAGTGTTATCGGTATTACCGTGGCAAACGAAACATCGGATACAACAACTGGTTTAGATACTAGCCGTATAATTCGCATTGCGCTGCCTGATGAAGCGTCGTTACAAGCCGCCACCCCCGAACGCTTCCAATTGCTGGTCAATTTTCTGAAAGAATATTGGCAAATTTGGGCGATTGATCACCAAATCACCATCAAGTTTATTTACTTGCCCACTGTTGAGGCACTCGAACAACTGCAAGACCATCAACTTGATATCGTTGCCATCAATATTTTTCAAAAAGAATATCGCCATTTGCTCTACAGCATTCCTTATGCAAAATTTAAACAAAGCATTTATCGAAATATTAATCAAAATGAAGCGGACGGTATTCATATTGCGATCCACGGTGAAGATCGCACGGCATTAAATTATTTACCCGCTCGGGTTAAACGAAGCTATTTCACAGATATCAAGCAATTGCTTAGTAATTACCAAGAATATGATGCGATTTATTCCACCAGACCTTGGCTACTAGAAAGCAAGTTAGAAGAATTAGGGCTGAGGCAACAATTTTCGTTGAATCAACAAGAAGTGCCGGAAATTAATATTCATTTCACCACTAGAGCCGATGACAGGGTGCTACTCAATGTTATTAATGATGGCATTCGACACGTCAAAATAGCGCAAGCTAAGCTATGGAGTAATAAATATTTACTCAATGATGATAGTAATATCCTACTAACCATGGGCGAATATATTAAAAATTTAAGTGAGCAAGAAAAACAGTATGTCATTGACCACACCATTATCACTTATCCGGTCAGCGAAGAAGGTTTACCGCCATTTATTATTACCAATAACTTTTTAAATATCACAGAACGGGGTTTTACCTCCGAACTTATAAGCTTTGCCGGCAATAAATTGGGTATTATCTTTCAACCCTTATATGTCAAAGATCATCACCAAGCGTTAGCCCAATTAACGCAAAACAAAGCGCAGTTATTAGTCAATATGGAACACAAGGCTCAACTCGATCCTCAACTGAGCGACAAGCTTATATACAGTATTCCTTATTTAAAAACCCAATACAGTATCGCCTATAATCCGAGCGGCGTGGTATTTGACACTTCCAGTTCCCTCAAAAATCTCACTATTGCTACGGTCAATAATTCCAACACCGCAGTTTGGCTAGCGCAACAATATCCGCAAAGTAAGCTAGTGATGTTTGATACATTACAAGCCGCGATTAGTGCCGTTGCCGATGGTAAAGCGGATGCTTTTGTCGGCCGCTCATTAACCACGTCTTACCTGATCAAGCAATATCGACTGTCAAATTTAACCTCGCACCCATTAATCAATTTTCATCAGAATGCGCAATTTAGCTTTGCGGCTCAGCAAACGGAATCAACGCTCATTTCCTTGCTCAATAAAGCAATTAGTTCGTTATCGGCCGATCAATTTGCCACTATGTATGCGAAATGGAGTCAATCGGCATTTCCTGTTGCCAATGTTCAGGCACAAATTGATACTGCCTATCGCCAAGCAAGTTATGTGTTTCTCACCATTTTACTGATTGCTCTGATTATATTCTGGGTGTACTACCGACAGTTACAGGTACGTAAAATTTCTCAGCGAAAAATAGAACACGCATTAGCGATTGCCGAAGCGGCCCGCCAAGAAGCGGAACGCTCTGCACAGGCTAAGATCACATTTTTAACGCGCATGAGCCATGAAATCAGAACCCCGATGAATGGTGTACTCGGCATGACTGAAGCGCTCAACTATACGCCATTAAATCAAGAACAAAGCGAGCTATTAGAAACTTTAGAAGGTTCGGCCCGTCACTTATTAGCCTTATTAAATGATGTATTAGATTTTTCCAAAATGGATGCCGGCAAACTCACCTTAGAGTCGGTCCCCGTTAACCTGCATTTGTTAGCGAAAAATGTCGTTAAAAGCTTTCAGCATATTGAGCAGCAAAACGACATCAAGGTACAGCTAGAAATTGATCCTAAAATCACTCACAGCTATTACACCGATCCAACCCGACTCAATCAAATCCTTAACAATTTGATGAGTAATGCCATCAAATTTACCGAATCTGGCGTGATTAAACTCTCTATTATGCTTACTAAACAAAGCATTGAAGACCATGACACCTATGATACTTTAGCCATTTCGGTAAGCGATACTGGCATTGGTATTTCCATGGCAAAGCAACAACAGTTATTTACGCCATTTATTCAAGCCGACAGTGATACCACCCGAAAATATGGTGGCACAGGTTTAGGGTTAAGCATTTGCCAAGAAATAGTCGTCGCAATGGGCGGAAAAATTCAAATTACTTCGAGCGTAGGCCAAGGTAGTCGATTCTATTTTGACTTAACGTTTAAGCAAGCAGATGTTGAACACGATATTGAAGATCGTCGCAAAAACAATAGAGTCATGAGCCCTCCTCATGATGACCGATTTGCTAACCTTCGTGTTTTGGTTGCCGAAGACAACCTAGTTAACGTTAAAGTATTAACCGCCCAATTAGCTCGACTTAATATTCATGCTGACGTTGCTTACGACGGCTTAGAAGCTCTCAGTAAACACCAACAAGCACCATACGATATTATTATTTCAGATTGCCACATGCCTAATATGGACGGCTTTGAATTAGCAAAAGCTATCATCAAACAACAACGCCAGCCAATTTGGTTGATTGCGGTTACCGCCGATGCGCTAAGCGGCGCTGCAGAAAAATGCCTTGCATCAGGTTTTGATGACTATATGGCCAAACCCTGTCCACAAGAAGAAATCACCAATAAACTCAATCATGCTTACCGCCAACTCCAACAAAAAAAAGCGATGCATGAATCATCAGAAGAATAAATCATACCAAATTGATTAATATTTATAGTTAAAACCTATTAAAACAATAAAAAATAACGATTATATCAATAATAATAAAACACGGATAATACCTCCATTAACCACTTAATGAGGTATTTAGTATGTTAGACAACCGTGAAGGCCAATCGATCCCAAAAGTTAATTTTACCATTCGCAGCCAAGATCAATGGTTAGTTCGCACAAGCGATGAAATTTTTAACGGTAGAACCGTGGTATTATTTGCCTTACCAGGTGCTTATACCCCGACCTGTTCATCGACACACTTACCACGATTCAATGAACTTGCCCCTAAATTCTTTGCCGAAGGGATCGATGAAATCCTGTGTTTATCGGTCAATGATACCTTTGTAATGAATGCTTGGGCGCAAGAGCAAAATGCCGAACACATTAGCTTCTTACCCGATGGCAATGGTGAATTTAGTGAAGCTATGGGCATGCTAGTCGATAAATCGAGCATTGGCTTTGGCAAACGCAGCTGGCGATACGCTATGTTGGTTGAAAACGGCATCATTAAAAAAATGTTCATCGAACCTGATGTTGAAGGCGATCCGTTTGAAGTGTCAGATGCCGATACTATGCTTGAGTATATCAATCCTAAAGCAGCGCAAAAGCAAGTGATCACTGTATTAAGTAAGCCAAATTGTCCTTATTGTCACAAAGCTAAAAGCTTACTAGCTGAACAAGGCTTGAGCTTTGAAGAATTGCAAGTAGGTAGAGACATTAGCTTAACGGCATTAAAGGCTTTAAGCGCTGCAGATACAGTGCCGCAAACCTTTATCGACGGCCAACTCATTGGCGGTAGTGAAGCATTAACGTCATATTTTAATGAATAAAGATTGGCACTAATTTCAAGCAATCATGATCAAAAAAGAGCGTCCAGCGCTCTTTTTTATCTTATTCCAATCTGCGTTTAACGAAAAAACTAAACTTTAAACTGACCAACCAGTACATTTAAGCTCGCGAATTCTTGCTGCAGGCTATCACATGCGCTTTTGGTTTGCTGAAGGTTAGCAACACCTTGCTGATTCAGTTCCATCAGCTGCAATATATCTTCATCGATAGATTTAATCACATCGCTTTGCTGTTTCGTCGCCTCGGCAACCGCGTGGTTTTCATTATCGACTTCTCGCAGTGCACTAACAATGGTTTGCATATTTTCGTCGGCTAAATTCGCTTTCTCAACACTTGATGCGCTATTACGCTGGCTTTGCTCCATTGAGTTGACCACAGAAATGGTTCCGTGTTGCAAATTATCAATCATGGTTTCAATTTCACTTGCCGCATCTTGAGTGCGTTGTGCTAATTGCCTAACTTCATCAGCAACCACGGCAAAACCACGTCCAGCTTCACCTGCACGTGCCGCCTCAATCGCCGCATTTAACGCCAAGAGGTTAGTTTGCGAGCTAACGCCCATAATAACATCTAAAATACTGGCAATATTTTTCGCTTCCGCGCGCAGATTTTCAATATCGGCGCTAGAGCTTTGCATGGTCGCTGACAACTGTTCAATCGAGGCGATGTTGTCATTTAATGCCGACATCCCTTGTTGTGATTGCGCTTGCATTGCTGACGTTAATTCCGACGCATTTGCAGCATTTAGTGAAATTTCATCTGACGAACTATTAAGTTCAGTGATTGCACTGGAGACATTGGTACCACGTCCAAGCTGTTGCTCTGCCATCTCAATACCATCGTCGGCGCTAGCTCTCACTTGTGCAATGTGTTCATTCAAGACATTGGCAGAGGCATGTACTTGGCGCATTGAACTGTGTATCCGTTCAATAAATTGATTAAAGTTATCTGACAACTCACCAATTTCATCTTGACTGTCAACCGACAGGCGCTGGGTTAAATCACCATCACCTTGTGAAATATCTTTAATGGCATGGTTTAAACGATAAATAGGTTTCATTAAGTGCGTGATCAAAAAGTGTAACAACAATACCGTGACCAACAAGCTCACCAAGCCGACAATAATTGCCGTGTTACGCGCACTAACCAAGGGTTGATACGCTTTTTCTTTATCTAAGATAACACCTACATACCAATTAACCGAGGCAATACCTTCGATAGGAATAAATGAGACAATTTGTTTGTCATTAATTTCATTAAGCTCTTTAGCAAAACGTGGTTTGCTACCCAGTAAATCGGTAACATTTTTCTCGACAAAGCTAGCGTTTGGATGACTTAGTATTTTACCGTCTGAGGTCACCAAATAGGCATAACCTATGTCTAAAAAGTCAATGGCATTTAAAATCTCTGAGATGTCATCTAATAAAATATCACCACCAGCAACCCCAACAAATTGGCCGTCTACTTCAACTGGTGACACAGGAGAAATAACCAGTTTGTCGATGGTTACATCCATATAAGGTTCGGTGAATGATGGTTGTCTTGATTGTTTCGTTTGCGTATACCAAGGGCGTTTACGCGCATCATAACCTGCCGGTAACACCAGAGTTTGATCATCTAAAATGAATTCACCACTGCTTTCGACACCAACATACGCACTTTTAAATTCGCCAGCTTTTGCGGCTTGTTGTACCGCTTTTAGCACGATTGATTTTTGAGGATCTGCAGGAGTAGTTTGCGCTATCGAGTCAATAATACGTAATTTTCCATTCAGCCAATTGGCAATATTACCAGCAACCGAATGGCCAATCTCGTCAATCGCACGATTCAGGTTTTCCTGAGTATCTTGTTTTATCGACACGTAATTAATGGTGGTTGAAACTGTTAGTGCCAAAATCAACAAAACTACGCTAACGATAATAATTTTATGAGCAAATTTTAACGACAACACCTGAGACTCTCTTGATTATAATTATAATTTTATCGCTACCTTAGCATTGCCCAGACTAAGATCCAATCACTAGATCAAAATGATAAGTGGTCGATTTGTACAGCAAAAACTACATCTAAATGATAGACTTACTCCAGCAATTACTAATCTCATTATTTTTAAAAGGTGCTCTATGGATCATCAACCTTATAACCCGCTACATGGCATTACGTTAAAAACGATTGTCACTGAGCTAGTCGAGCATTTTGGTTTTGATGCCTTACATCAAGAAATTAGCATACGTTGTTTCGCTAATAGTCCCAGTATAAAATCTAGCTTAACCTTTTTAAGAAAAACCCCTTGGGCGCGTGAAAAAGTAGAAGCTTTTTATATTAAAAACAAACAGCTAGTCCGCAAACCGCAAGAGTAATGGTTTGTCTTATATCTCAGCATATGCCGCAAATATCTAATCCATAGCAATTTATACTAGTGCTTGTTGGATATTTACTGGCACACTGTCGTTAATCATCACAATTAATAGTCATTATGAGCAATATCAATCAATACATTTTAACTTGGCAATGTCCTGACACCTTAGGCGTATTGGCAAAAGTAACGCAGAATTTATTCGAACACGGAGCGTTTGTTACCGAAACATCACAATACAGTGATCCATACACAGAAACGTTTTTCTCTCGTATCGCGTTTGATGACCGCAATATGAACGCTTCAACCGAGGAATTCGCTCAAGGCATTGAAGAATTAGCAACACCACTTAACATGCAATATAGCTTACGTTTGAAAGCAAACTTACCAAACATAGTGATTGCCGTGTCGAAAGACGATCATTGTTTAGTTTCGTTGCTCACCAAATGGAAGGCTGGCGTATTGGAAGCCAATATTGTTGCCGTGGTCTCAAATCACCAAGATTGCCGCGCGCTAGCCGAATGGCACAATATTGATTTTCATTATTTACCAATGACTAAAGACAACAAGGCGGAGCAAGAAGCCGCTATTTTAGCTGTGATGGAACAAACCGATGCCGATTTGCTAGTGCTTGCCCGCTATATGCAAATTTTATCCGATGATATGTGTGAAAAATTGCGTGGCCATGCGATTAATATTCACCATTCGTTTTTACCTAGCTTTAAAGGTGCTCGTCCATATCACCAAGCCCATAAGCGAGGCGTCAAGGTGATTGGTGCAACCGCGCATTATGTGACACCTGATCTTGATGAAGGGCCGATAATCGTCCAAGAAGTTAAGCCGATCAACCATACATTTACCATAGAACAAATGGTGCATTTGGGGCACGATATCGAAGCAACGGCGTTAAGCCATGCGGTAAAAATGCACGTTGAACAACGTATCTGTTTAAACGGTGATAAAACCGTAATTCTTTAATCGATGTTAGGATTTTCGTTAACATTAGGGTATAACTCACGCTATTGTTAATCGAAAATTCTGCCATTATGACCATTCACTACCAAATTAAACCGCACAATGTTAACAGTCATCTTTTCGAAGTAAGTATTCACTTCAATAGTGAGGCGGGAAAAACTTATACCTTATCATTACCTGCTTGGTTACCCGGCAGCTACATGATCCGAGATTTCGCCAAAAATATTATCAGTCTTTCGGCGCATTCAGCACAACAAACACCTATAACACTCAAGGCATTAGACAAGCAAACGTGGCGGTTAACCGCAACTGATACCACAACAACTGTCAGCTATCAGGTGTTTGCTTTCGATTTATCGGTGCGTACCGCTTATTTAGATAATCAACGCGGATTTTTTAATGGTAGTTCAACCTTTCTTGCAATTAATGAGCTAGGCGATGCCGATTGCCAGTTAACAATATTAGCGGGCGAACAACAAACGAAATGGCGAGTTGCTACAGGGTTACCTCGCGCCCAAGGCACGGAAAAATATAGTTTTGGCGACTATTATGCAAACGACTATGCCCAGTTAATCGACTGCCCAGTTGCTATAGGTGATTTCGATAGTTTTGAATTTGACGTGGAAGGTGTCACTCACCACATGGTGTTTACCTCAAGACATTATGGTGACCGTCAACGCATTGCCAATGACGTGAAAAAACTTTGTCAGCACCACATAACACTGTTTGGCGAAGCACCATTTAGCGAATACTGGTTTATCACCCATTTATTAGCAGAAGGCTTTGGTGGTTTAGAGCATAAAAACTCTACGGTGTTACAAGCCAGTCGCTTCGATCTGCCTAATCCAAATAAACCAGATGAGCTCAGTGAGCAATATAAAACATTTTTATCGTTATGTTCACATGAATACTTTCATGCTTGGAACGTCTGTCGCATCAAACCGAAAGCATTTGTGCCGTATCAACTCGACAAAGAGTCTTATACCGAACAGCTATGGGCCTATGAAGGTATCACTTCATACTATGATGATTTCTCATTATATCGCGCCGGCATAATCAACTTTGAAGACTACCTTAAAATACTGAGTAAAACTGCGACAAGAGTATTTCGTGGCCAAGGCGAATTAAAACAAAGCGTGGTGGAGTCGAGCTTTTTCGCGTGGACCAAATTTTATCAACAAGGCGCAGATGCGGTTAATAATATTGTCAGCTATTACACCAAGGGCGCATTGATTGCACTGTGGTTAGACTTAACAATTCGTAGCAAATCCAATGGTCAATATAGTTTAGATAACTTAATGAAAGAGCTGTGGATCCACTTTGGTCGGCCAGGCATTGGCACTGAGCAGCATGACTTTATTAACATAGTTAATATCTTATGTGCCGACGATATTAGTGACGAATTTACGCAATTACTTCACTGCGCCAAACGTGTCGAGTTACAACCGTTACTTGCACAAGTAGGCGTGGCATTTAGTGCCAGTAAATTTAAACAACTTAATAGCTTAGAAACCATAGTAACCGAAGATTATTGTCCTTACATCGGCGCACAATACAGTGCCTTGCCACTTGGCGTAAAAATCAGTCAAGTCATTGAACACTCACCAGCTGCGAATGCTGGACTCGCAGTGAATGATGTCTTAATCGCGGTAGACAATATCAAAGCATCAGAAAAATCACTGCAAAGCATCGCCGAGCATTTGCCTGCGAACCACACGGTAACTTGCCATTATTTACGAGATGATCAGTTGCTAACTGGCGAACTTCAATTCATTGATTCACCACTGAGTAGCATCACTATTACCGAAACTGATGAGCAATTAAGTGATGCATGGCGAAAAATAATCAATTAATTGACTGATATTAAAAGATTATTTTGGCAGTGTAAATAAATAGCAACATGTGTACTGTTATTGCTCCTTAGAAAAGTAGTAACAAAAGTTACTTTTATCTCATTTTACGTTAGCATGGATGCATCCCTTAGCATTAAGAGCGTTTATTATGATCAAAATTGAAAAAGTACATCACGTTGCCTACCGCTGCAAAGATGCCAAAGAAACAGTTGAATGGTATAAAGACAAGCTTAACATGGACTTAGTGTTAGCAATTGCTGAAAATGAAGTACCATCAACCAAAGCTCCTGACCCATATATGCACATTTTTTTAGATGCGGGCATGGGTAATGTTTTAGCATTTTTTGAATTACCGAACTCAGATGAAATGGGACGTGATGAAAACACGCCAGCTTGGGTACAACACTTAGCGCTTAAAGTGGCAGATTTTGATGCCCTCGTTGCCGCGAAAGAATCATTACAAAGCAAAGGCGTAGATGTCTTAGGGCCTGTCAATCATGGCGTGTTTAAATCAATTTATTTCTTTGATCCAAATGGTCATCGTTTAGAGCTCGCCGCCGACATCGGCACACCTGAGCAGTACCAGCAATTAAATGAGGTTGCACCATTAATGATAGAAGAATGGTCTCAAACCAAACGTGCACCAAAACATGCTGCATGGTTACACGAGCAAGACTAAAACCTATCGCTTCCGTCTTACAAAGCCTATGTTAATGACATGGGCTTTTTTGTCTCAAGCAGTAAATGTTTTACTTACGATTTCGCGTTGTTATCAAGCGTTCATTAAGAC
>JBNKXM010000025.1:0-11064 GCA_050300315.1 Thalassotalea sp.
CATAGTCTCTGAAGTAATGAAGGTCAGCAACAAGTTTCTATGCTCTTTGAGTCTCTTGGCGATCGTGAAGCCATCGCTTTCTTTCTGGGCTGGATCAACGAGACCACAGTTTCCATCAAGATGTTCTTTGCTGCGTTCTTCGGGGCATTATTATATGCGAGAACCTTTGCTGTGCCTTGGTTAGGCGGGGCTGGTAATAACGAAATGACCGGGCAAATCTTGTGGCCTGAATTTACAGCGCAATGGCCATTGATCAAAACGCCGGGCGGTACTGAAACCACAGGCATGGGATGGTACGGTTTACCACTGGTGAATACTATTTTACTGCTTACATCGTCAGTTACCGCGCACTTTGCTCATATCGCGTTAGAAAAAGAAAACCGTGGACAGTTAAAAATGTGGTTAGGATTAACCGTGGCTCTCGGCCTTGCTTTCTTGTATTTTCAAGCGGTTGAGTATGGTCATGGTTACTCAGAAGAGATGCAGTTGTATTTGAGTAGTGGTATTTATGGTAATACTTTTTACATGCTAACTGGTTTTCACGGTATGCATGTAACCTTAGGTACCATCATGTTAATCGTGATGTTAATACGTGTGTTTAAAGGGCATTTCACCCCGAAAAACCATTTTGCCTTCCAAGCGGCTAGTTGGTATTGGCATTTTGTTGATGTTGTTTGGGTAATGCTATTTGTGTTTGTCTACATCTTGTAACAGTGGTAGCAAAACGAGACTAAGTGATGGGAAGTGCTGATGATTAACCTGTGATCAGCATTTCCTTTTTATTTTGTCTTAATGAGCGAATCTAAGCTGAGCGGTGTTATAACGGATGAGGATTAGGGGTGATAACGCCGGTTAATATTCCTAGTAACAACAAGATAACTATTACGACAGAGGTCATCACACGACGGCCAATAAATTTAGACATACTGGGTTGGTTAGGATCGTTTTTATTCATGAGTATCAGTGCTCTAAATAGGTTGTAAACCATAAAGCCCAATAGACCAACAATGACGATTTTAATAATCACATAACCCTCTCTTTTGATGTTAATTAGTGTTACGGTAAGGTATGAAGTTAGCTAATTTTAAAGAATATTTACGTCAATTAAATTGGCTAATCGTGTGCATTACTTTGCTCGTCTTTTTCGGATTAATCAAGTTAGGATTATGGCAAAGTGCCAGAGCATTAGAGAAAGAGTTGCGTTTGGCGAAAATTGCCAATTATCAGACGCAACAGGCGATGACTTTGGCGCAACTTGAGCAATTGTCAGCGAGCGAACGTGATATTAATGATATACCTGTGATGATATCTGGAACGTTTGATGATCAGCACATCTTTTTATTGGATAACCAAACCAATAATGGCAGGTTAGGCTATCGTGTTTTACAAGTGCTGGAAACGAATGAAGGGCGAGTGCTGGTCAATTTAGGTTGGATCCAAGGTTATATTGAACGTGATAAGTTACCAAAGGTTGAGGCAATTACTGGTTTTCATCAGCTGACAGGCAATGTTCGTTTAGTTGAAGCGGGTATAGTGTTGGCAGAGCAAAGCTATCAAAATGCTCAATGGCCTTTACGAATTCAGCAAATAGAGTTGGATAAATTTTCGCAATTAATTGCTCAAAAACTATTGCCCTTTGTGGTTTACTTAGATACAAAAGAACCGTTGGGATATGAAAAAAATTGGCGTCCGATAGTGATGCCGCCAGAAAAACATCGAGCGTATGCGTTTCAATGGTTTTCGCTAGCAAGTGCTTGGTTGGTCTTGATGTTCAGCGCCAGCATTTGGTTTTATAAGAATAAAAATCAATAATAACAATAATGAAGGTTTTCTATGTCGTTGCAGTTAACTAAATCCCGTCGAAATTTATTGTTGGTAGTTGGTGCTTTTATTGTACCTGTGATTCTGGCAAAACTTGCCTTAGAACAACACTGGTTCAATTATGGCGTGACTAACCACGGACATTTGATCGAACAACCGATAACGCTTGCCGATATGGAGATCTCTGAACAAGCCATTAAAGAACAGTGGTTGTTGCTTTATCGTGTACCTGAGCAGTGTGAACAGTTATGCCGTCAAACAATGCTCGCGGTCAACAATACCTATATTCTGTTAGGCTCAGAAATACCGCGAGTAACACCCGTTGCCTTATATCAACAAGCTTTCTCATCAGAGGTTGATGAACCTCTTCACCATAAAAAGTGGCAAAAAATTCACTTACCTGAAAGCGCGCAGCGTTATATCGATAACGCACAACTGTTGATTGTCGATCCGCTCGGTAATGTTGTTATGTCATATGATGGTCCGAGCACAGAGCAAAATTTACCCGATTATAGCAAGGCAATTTTGGCCGATATGAAGAAGTTACTTAAATATTCAAGGATTGGCTAATATGCAAAATAATAACATTAAAAATATCAGACATTTAGTACTGATCAGCATTTTAGTGGCACTGGTTGTCGTTAGTTTAGGTGCCTATACCCGTTTAACTCATGCTGGTTTAGGATGCCCAGACTGGCCGGGTTGTTATGGTTTGATGGACGTTCCGGAAACACAGGAACAAATAGCCAATGCAGAGCAGGTTTTTCCTGATCGACCTGTCGAACCACATAAAGCATGGAACGAAATGATCCACCGTTATTTTGCGGGTAGTTTAGGTTTGTTGATCGTCATTATTACGTTTTTGTCGGTGAAAAATCGCCATCATGGTACGCCAGTGCTATTACCTCTACTGATTTTATCTGTGGTGATTTTTCAAGCGGCATTAGGCATGTGGACGGTAACCATGATGCTACTGCCGCTGGTGGTGATGGGGCATTTGCTCGGCGGCTTTACCACCTTGTGTTTATTGTTTTTATTATATTTACGATTGAAGCCTTATCGCATACCAAGTGGTGATAGCGCAGTTAGAAAATATGGCCGATTTGGTTTGATTGGTGTTGCCATTTTAGCCGCGCAAATTGCCTTAGGAGGCTGGACATCGTCAAACTACGCGGCTTTAGTGTGTGTCGAATTACCAATTTGCCAAGCGGGCTGGGTTGATCAGTTAACGTTTGAAAAGTCATTTGATCCTATCCCGCCAGCGAAAGATAGTTATGAATTTGGTCATTTGGCACATGATGAACGGGTGACGATTCACGTTATGCATAGGGTCGGCGCAATTATCACTACCTTGTATTTGTTGTGGTTAGGCTTGACGGTATTTAGTCGCGCCCATAGCCAGTTTTTTAAGACATCGGCATTGGGATTGATGGCGGTGTTGAGTTTACAAGTCACCTTAGGCATCAGTAATATTTGGTTTTCACTGCCGTTAGCGGTAGCGGTAAGCCATAATATTGTCGCGGCCTGTTTAATGTTGGTATTAATTACCCTCACTTATAGTTTAAAGCGCAAAGCATAGGAGTCATTATGAGTACAGATATCTCTTCGGTTGGGGCGAATGTCGCTTCAGTTAAATCGACTTCATGGCGTGATTATTACGAAATAACTAAACCTAGAGTGGTCGCGTTGTTAGTGTTAACGGCATTAGTGGGTATGTGTTTATCTACGCCGGACACTATTGCTTGGCAGGTATTGATACCATCGATCATCGGAATCGGTTTTCTGTCTTCAGCGGCGGCAGCAATTAATCATATCGTTGATGAACGCATCGATAGTGTGATGGGACGAACCCATAATCGGCCTGTAGCCACAGGACGCTTAGATCCTCGTAACGCAGCACTATTTGCCATGCTGTTGGCTGTTAGCGGTTTTGCCATGCTTTATAGCTTAGTTAATCCGTTAACCGCTTGGCTGACATTTTCAGGATTAGTGGGTTATAGCTTTATTTATACCATGTATCTCAAACGCGCAACGCCACAAAACATTACTATTGGTGGCTTAGCCGGGGCGATTCCTCCATTACTTGGTTGGACCGCAGTGACCAATGAAATTCATCCAAATGCCTTATTGTTAGTGTTGCTGATTTTTACCTGGACACCGCCACATTTTTGGGCGCTAGCAATTCATCGTAAAGATGAATACGCCAAAGTGAATATTCCTATGTTGCCAGTAACACATGGCGTTAATTTCACTAAAACGCAAATTTTGCTTTATACCGTTTTATTGTTTGTTGTGGGATTGTTGCCATATTTGGTCGGTATGAGTAGTTGGTTGTATCTAATCGGCGCCGTAGCGCTAAATTTAGTGTTTTTCATTTACGCTTGGAAACTAAAATTTAATGCCAATGAAAAGACAGCTATGGAGACATTTAAATTCTCGATTGTCCATTTAATGGTGTTGTTTATCGTATTATTACTCGACCATTATTTATTGCCATGAAATGGCTAGCCTTGTCTCTTTAGGATAAATCTATAGTGAATAAGTTTGTTATCGCTGCGGTTGCCGCATTATCGCTGATCACCGGCATCTATGTGTTTCAGCAGTTTATAAAACAACCTCAGCCTGAGTTTGCCTTGTACTATCAAACGCCGCGAGACGTTAAGCCGTTTGCTATGACAGATCACCTTAATCAAACGTTTGATAATGAGCGATTGAAAGGCAAATGGTCGTGGGTATTTTTTGGTTATACCTCGTGCCCAGATGTTTGTCCGACCACGTTACAAGAGCTGAATTTTTATTATGATGAACTCAAAGCGCTGAGTGAAAACACGCAAGTGCTGTTTGTGTCGGTTGACCCACAACGAGACAATGTTGATAAACTTGCGCAATATATCGCGTATTTCAATAATGAATTTATTGCGTTAACCGCTGATCACTCGGTGCTTTTTCCGTTTGCTCGAAATTTAGGGCTAATGTATGCGATTAGTGATGACAATCAGCAAGGTGAGTATCTGGTTGATCACAGCGCATCAATTGTCTTAATTAATCCGCAGGGGAAAATTGCTGCGATATTCAAGCCAAAGCAAGCATTGGGTGAATTACCTATTATATCAGGCGATCAGTTAGTTGCTGATTTTGATAAAATTCTCAATCTTGCCATGTAGTACAATTGTGCTTGGTACCTAGAGTGGGTACCAAGAACCATCTTCATTTAAAATAAACCAAGGTTTTGAATACCAATAAAAACGACCCGGTTGGCTAATACTCGGGGCTGTGCAATTACTGCGTACTCGTCCAATAGGTAGCGGCTTACTGAAAGTAATGGTAAAGCTATGCTCATTTTGCCACTCAATAGCTTGTCGACCAAGGCCAGTAACATAACAATTGAGTTTCGAAGGTTTAAAATCATCAACAATGATATTAAATGTAGCGGATGGTAGCGTATTAACGTGATGAACCGTTTGGGCGTTTGTATCATCTAACGTAATAGTGAGCGGTAGCGAACGAAGTTTGTCACGCAGACTGTCGAAGTTATCATAGGGTTGTGATGCAGGAAATCGAGGAACACTGCTTAAGCTGGTACCCAATCCAACGGCACCACTTTGTTGAGAAAAAGCGACAAAACCTTGTTGCTGGATCCACTGCTCGACAGCTGGTGTATATTCTCCATATGGATACGCAAAATAGCGCCAACTTTGCCCCGTTTGTTGCTCGATCATTTGCTCCGCTTTTAGTAATAATTCACTTTGCTGGCTAAACCATTGTTGTTCACTGAGATCCGAGGGAATGCGCGCGAGTGAGTGGTGGTTATAGCCGTGATTGGCAATTATTACTCCCTGATCGGCCATAGATTTTAGCTGTTGCCATGAAAGATAATAGTTTGATTCGCTTTTAACTAAACTAGGATTGACGAACACGGTAAATGGATAATTAAATTTATCGAGGATCGGTTTTGCTTGTAGCAATATATCGGTATAAGCATCATCAAAAGTTATGGCGACTGTGTTGTCTTGAAGTGGTTGCTGCTTAGTGATGTTATTGATCAGCTCTGACAAGGCGACAACTTTATAGCCATTGTCGGCGAGGTACTGCATGTGCGCTTCAAATTGCAGAGGCGAAATACTGGTGCTGGCAGGCGTGTCATTACTGACGTGATGATATTGCAAAATCACCGCTGAATGAGATGCCAATGAGCAGAATAAAGCAGTAAGATATAGCGCAATTAATAGGTATTTGTTCATAGCATTTCCGATCATTGTCGATAGATGAATTTAGATTGATGAATTTAAATAACCCTAGCTTAAGAGAGCAAATACGCTTATCTTGAGCCTAGATTAAATATGTTATTATATCGCTGTTACAGACAAAGGTATTGTCGTTTTTGAAAAATAGTCCTCACTATCAGCTGTTCGCGCTTGCTGTCCCCATGATACTTTCCAATATTACTGTGCCGTTACTAGGTCTAGTGGATACTGCAGTAATTGGCCATTTACCTCACGCTTATTATCTTGGAGCGAGCACAGTTGGTGCGACGATAATAACGGCGATTACTTGGTTATGTGGTTTTTTGCGGATGACGACGACAGGTTTAGCTGCTCAGGCTAATGGTCAACAGGATGTTCAGCAAAATTTAATTGTGTTAGCGCGAGGCATAGTGGTCGCTTTGTTGATTGGGCTATTTGTCTTGCTTGTACAGAGCCCGCTGCTTCACTTCGCAGTTAGTTTGTCAGGCGCATCGGATAACATACAAAATTATGCGATTCAATATAGTCAAATTCGCATCTGGGGTGTGCCAGCCGCTTTGGCTAATTTAGTGCTAATTGGCTGGTTACTAGGTAATCATCATGCTAAATCTGTGATGTGGTTATTGATTGTTACTAATGTCATTAACTTAGTGTTAGATATTCTCTTTGTTGTTTATTTGCAGTGGCAAATAACGGGTATTGCGACTGCCACTTTGATTGCAGAATATGCCAGCTTACTTATTGCAATATGGATAATACGTCATAAGCTAACGGTGTCGGTTAGCGAATTCCTTACTAGGGTGCGCCCGTACTTGTTAGAGCCTCAAGCCTTGATTGATTACTTTAAACTTAATCGAGATATTTTACTGCGTACTTTGTCGCTACAGCTGTGTTTTGTCTTTATCACATTTCAAGGTGCTCGCTTAGGCGATATTGTTGTGGCGGCAAACGCAATTTTAATGAATTTCTTGTTGTTTATTTCTTTTGGTTTAGATGGAATCGCCAATGCTGCCGAAGTGATGGCAGGTAAGGCTAAGGGGCAGCGTTCACTGACGAAATTAAAACAAATATTTCATATCAGTGTGTTTTGGACGTTAATTTTTGCTGCATTCTATTGTTTGTTATTCTTGTTATTTGGTAAGCAATTGATCCGAGTTATCTCAAGCATTGACGAGGTGGTAGCGTTTGCCGATCAATATCTTATTTGGCTGATTTGTATGCCATTGATCGCGTGTTGGAGTTATCTATATGATGGTATTTATATTGGTTTAACTCATGCAAAAGCGATGCGTAATAGTATGATATTTTCTACTTTTGGCTGTTTTTTTCCTGCCTGGTGGGTGCTACAAGACTTAGGTAATCACGGCTTATGGTTGGCATTTTCATTGTTTATGCTCGCTCGCGGCGTGACTTTAGCTTGGGATTTTCGTTATCGTTTAATTGCAAGTCAGCGGTTGTAGCAGGAAGAAGCAAACAGCCAAGTGTTAAATTAACTTGGCTGTGAGTATAAAAGTGGGGAATTAATAGTAAGAATGTTCGCCTCTTTGATGCTCAGTCATATCACGAACACCTTTTATCTCATCACCCATCATTTCAATTAATTGTTTCTCAATGCCATCTTTTACCGTTACGTCGATTTGGCTACAGCCGTTACAACCACCACCGAACTGTAAAATCGCATAACCGTCTTCAGTGATTTCCATTAACGTACATTCACCGCCATGACCTGCTAATTGAGGATTAACTTCGGCCTTAAGAAAATAATCTACGCGATCAAACAAAGGTGCATCATCAGCAACTTTACGTAACTTGGCATTTGGTGCTTTTAGCGTCAACTGAGAGCCCATTTGGTCAGTCGTGAAGTCGATTTCTGCTTCTTCTAAAAATGGTTTGCTGTCTGCGTCGATATAAGCGGAAAATTCTGCGAATGGAATTTCTAAATCTTCAGGTTCGACTGCTTCAGCAGGACAATAAGAGACACCACATTCAGCGCTTGCAGTGCCCGGATTTACAACGAATACCCGAATATTTGTTCCTTCTGCTTGTTGAGACAACAACTTAACAAAGTGGGCTTGGGCTGATTCTGAAATTGTGATCATGATGAAAATTCGCTCTTAACAACGTTTAAATGATGCCTACATTGGCAATACTGCCGAGATACTTGAGTAATTTAGTCAAGTATGTGTATTTTACTCTGCTTCACATGCTTGTGCTAGTGATCTGCCAATAAAATTATCAACTATCTCTATCTACCAGAAAAATCATCAAAAAATTGTAAAATTTACCCGAGAAACAGTGGAAATACTGGCTGATAACGAGAGAGTTTGTTATTTTGGGCGTATTAATGATGCTAACTTTTAGCTAGGAACTTTTATGTATTATCGTTTAGCGATAAGTTTACTATTTTTTCTTTTATTTCATACGGCTGCGCTGGCGGCAAAGATTGAGAATTACTTACCTGCCGATCAAGTGTACGATACCAAGCTACTAAAACCAGAAGCTTTGCTAGGTTTTGGCATTGGTGAACGTCATATTCGTCATGATCAGCTTGTGCAGTACATGGAAATATTAGCGAAAAACTCCGATAAAGTTCAACTCACTGATATCGGTTATACCAATGAAATGCGTCGACAGCTTTTAATGACGATTTCCAGCCCAAAGAATTTGGCACGTTTGCCTGAGTTATTGGCGACAACTACTGACGGTTCTGCGTCTGACGATCCTTTGGTTATTTGGTTAGGCTATTCAGTACATGGTGATGAAATTAGTGGTAGTAATGCCGCAATGGTTGTGGCGTATCATCTTGCTGCAAGTTTAGAACAATCGGTTGAACAATTACTTGCGGATACCATTATTGTGCTTGAGCCAAGTGTTAATCCAGATGGTATGGATCACTTTGTTAATTGGGTAAATACTCATCGTGGCAGTACGGTAAATCCAGATCCTAATCATATTGAGCATCATCAAGGCTGGCGAACTGGCAGAACCAATCATTTTGGCTTTGATTTGAATCGAGATTGGTTGTTGTTATCACAAAAAGAAACTCAGCATCGCTTAGCGTATTTTAATCAATATCATCCACATGTTTTGGGAGATTTTCATGAGATGGGAACGAATGGTAGCTACTTTTTTCAGCCAGGGATCCCAACTAGAACCCATCCTTTAACACCAACAGCCAATATTGAATTAACACAATTGTTAGCAACCTTTCATAGCGCAGCACTAGATAAAGAAAACCGTTTATATTACAGCCAAGAAAGTTACGATGATTTTTATTATGGTAAAGGCTCAACTTATCCTGATATTAACGGTGGTGTTGGCGTGTTGTTTGAGCAAGCAAGTAGCCGAGGATTACAACAAGATACAACAAATGGCTTATTGACCTTTGAATATGGGATTAAAAATCATGTATTAACTTCACTTTCGACCATCAAAGGTGCTTGGCAAAATAAAGAGAAATTTAAAACGTACCGCAAAACGTTTTACCAACAAGCGATAAAACAAGCGAAAAAAGAAAAATTTACCGGGTATTTGTTAACAGAAAAACACGATCGCTATCGGCTAAATAGTTTTCTAGATAAGTTACGTCAGCATCAAATTAATGTTTATCCGTTAACTGAAGACTTTCGTTTAGATGGTAAACTCTATCAAAAGGGCAATAGCTATTATTTGCCGTTAGCACAAAAGCAATTTCGGGTGATCCAAGCGTTATTTAATCAAGAAACCAACTTTCAAGATAATACCTTTTACGATGTTTCTGGATGGACCATGCCATTGGCAATGGATATTGATTTTCAAACCGTGAGTCGTACTTGGGGCTTGGACGTTGCAGAAACACCTTGGCAAGCGTCAACTGAACAAAAACTAGCGCTTGAGCCCCAAGCCTATGCATATGCGTTTGAGTGGTATGACTTTTTGGCACCGCGTTTACTTAATCAGCTATTGGGGCATGGTGTTGAGGCTAAGGTTGCCACCAAATCGTTTAGCGCTGCGGTGTCGGGAAAAAATAAGACATTTTCAACTGGTACTATTGTGATACCTGCGGGGATCCAGCGACTCACTGAATGGCGAACTGTCTTAGCCCAATTTGCTGATGACAATCAGCTTAATGTGTATAGCATCGCCAGTGGTTTAACATCACAAGGTGTTGACATCGGCTCGGGCTCGCTAAAGCGAGTTGAACCAATTAACGTCTTGCTGATCGGCGGTAAAGGCAGTTCACAGTATGAAGCTGCAGAAGTGCTTTATTATTTAGATGAGACCTTGAATATTCCGGTGACTGTGGTCGAGCAACAACGATTGTCGACGATAGACCTATCTCAGTATAGCCATGTCATTATGGTTGACGGTCAGTACAAAACGACTGCAAAAGCTTTGGCAGAGAAATTAAAAGAGTGGGTGAAAAATGGCGGCGTTATCTTTGCCCAAAAACGGGCGGCAAAATGGCTAAACGAGATCTCCTTACTTAAAGCGCATTTTGTCAGTAATGAACAGCTTGATGAAATGTTTGATACTGAGTCGCTTAATTATGGTGACAAAGAAAAACTTGCTGCCAGAAAACGTATCGCCGGTGCCATTTTTGAAACCACACTTGACACTAGCCATCCATTAACCTTTGGCTTTAGTGATGCGCAACTGCCGCTATTTCGCAATAGCACGTTAATTATGGAAACAAACGAAAAGCCTTTTATTACTGTTGCTCAATACACAGCAACTCCGTTAATGAGCGGCTATAGCGATAGCAATTTAGTTAACCGCATTGCAAATAATCCAGCGTTAATCGCTCATAATTATGGCAAAGGACGAGTGATTGCCACCACGGACGATTTGCTTTTTAGAGGCTATTGGCTAGGTAGTGCGAAACTTGTCGCCAACAGTCTATTTTTTGCTAAGGCGTTTAGTGCCTCAGTAGAATAGCTGCAACGTGTAAGTGATCAATCAGATAGCGGTTGCTTTGGGCAAAGTTAAGGCAACCGTTAGTATGGTAATTTTTTCTACA
>JBNKXM010000026.1:0-10944 GCA_050300315.1 Thalassotalea sp.
AGTCATATAACCACGTAATTTCTTACCTACAGCTTCGACACTATGACTGCGGATAGCCTCGTTTACTTCAATTAAACGAACGTTATCAACACCATTAGATTGTTGTTTTAAGCCTTCACCTAAATCTTCAAGCGTTAACTTACTAACAAATTCTTCAAGCATCGGCTGAGCCGCATGAGTAAATAGGTAGTTACCGTATTCTGCCGTGTCTGAAATAACGACATTCATTTCATACAATTTATTACGAGCAATACAGTTAGCAATCAATGGTGTTTCGTGAAGTGATTCATAATAAGCTGACTCTTCAATGATACCTGCAGCTACCATAGCTTCAAATGCCAGCTCAACACCCGCTTTCACCATAGCAACAACAAAGATGCCTTTGTCATAGTATTCTTGTTCACTGATCTCAGTATCACAATCTGGTGCTAGCTCAAACGACGTTTCCGCTGTTTGTGCACGCCATTTTAAAAGGTTCGCATCGTCATTAGCCCAATCTTCCATCATGGTTGCCGAAAAACGACCTTCGATGATGTCGTCCATATGTTTTTCAAATAATGGACGAAGGATTTCTTTTAATTGCTCAGACATATCAAACGCTTTGATCTTCGCAGGGTTTGATAAACGGTCCATCATGTTGGTGATACCACCGTGTTTTAAACCTTCAGTAACCGCTTCGATACCGTACTGCAATAATTTTCGTGCATAAGCCGCATCTACGCCTAACGCTAACAATTGCTTATGACCTAACACGGCAGCCGTTTGTAACATGCCACAAAGGATGGTTTGTTCACCCATTAAATCTGATTTAACTTCAGCAATAAACGATGATTCAAGTACGCCTGCACGATCACCACCAGTTGCTGACGCATAAGCTTTTGCAATCGCTAAACCATTGCCTTGAGGGTCATTTTCAGGATGAACAGCGATCAAAGTTGGTACACCAAATCCACGCTTATATTCTTCACGTACTTCAGTTCCTGGACATTTAGGCGCTACCATAACAACCGTAATGTCTGGACGAATTTGCATACCTTCTTCAACAATGTTGAAGCCATGAGAATAGGCTAACGTTGCACCATGCTTCATGTGCGGCATTACAGCATTAACTGCCGAGGTATGTTGTTTATCTGGCGTTAAGTTCAACACTAAGTCTGCTTGTGGGATCAACTCTTCATAAGTACCTACGGTGAAACCATTTTCAGTTGCCCATTGCCAAGATTGACGTTTTTCAGCAATTGCTGCTTCACGTAATGCATAAGAAATATTTAAACCAGAATCACGCATGTTCAAGCCTTGGTTTAAACCTTGGGCACCACAGCCAACAATGACGATATTCCAATCTTTAATAAAATTACAACCGTCGCTAAATTCTTCACGCTTCATAAAGCGACATTTGCCTAATTGGGCTAATTTTTCACGTAAACTTAAGGTATTAAAATAGTTGCTCATCTTTGTTTTCCTCACTACCAATGCGATAAAGCGGCACTGGTAAAAAATAGTTTTGTCAGAATTTCTGACTTACCAGCATCATAACGCAAGACTAATATTGCTTAAAATGATATATTTGCATTATCACGTTGCAAAAAATGCAACAATACTAATTAATTTACTTGTTTGAGGCTGTTATGGATCATAAATCGTTGAAAATGTTTAACCATTTGGCACAAACATTACATTTTGGCAAAACGGCCGAAGCGAATCATGTCAGTACATCAACGCTAAGCCGAGTGATTCAACGCATTGAAGATGAACTAGGTTGCAGTTTATTGCACCGCGATAATCGCTCTGTTGCACTTACTGATGCCGGCAAACAATTCCAAGCTTATGCCCAGCAACAACTCGCCCAGTGGCAGCTGCTACAACTGTCGCTGAATGACCAACAAACCCAGCTGCAAGGGAAGTTACATATTTTTTGCTCGGTCACCGCCGCGTATAGTCACTTACCCCCCTTGTTAGAAAGTTTCCGCCAGCTCCATCCCTTAGTCGAAATCATGCTTACCACAGGGGATGCCGCCGATGCGTTCGATTTGGTGCAACAACATGAGGTTGATCTCGCGATTGCCGTCAAGCCAGAAAACTTATCACGCCAATTTTATTTTCAACAGCTGGCACAAGTGCCGCTCGCGGTGATTGCTCCCACCATGAGTTGTAAAGTACAGCAGCTGATCAAACAGGAAATCATTACCTGGTCTGACGTCCCGATGATCTTGCCAGAACATGGTGTGGCGAGAAAACGATTTGAATACTGGTATCGTCGCCGCCAACAAGGCAAACCCAATATTTATGCGACGGTATCTGGACATGAAGCTTTAGTCAGTATGGTGGCATTAGGCTGTGGCGTTGGTATTGCACCTAAGGTCGTTGTTGACAATAGTCCGGTAAAAGATCGCGTACAATATCTTGATAATGTTGGTGAAATCGCACCATTCGAGCTTGGCATTTGTTGTTTAAATCAAAGTCGCGAGCAGAGCTTAGTACATGCGTTTTTACAAGCTATTCAGCAAAAATAGTTAATTTTACACCGATACCGCTTCGGTCAAATGGCGTAGAATTCTATCCATGGCGCGATAAGAAAGCGCCTCCAGTAAATGGCTATGAGCAATATTTGATTCACCTTCCATATCTGCCAGCGTGCGAGCAATTTTTAGCAGTTTGTGATGAGCACGAGTTGATAACGCTAGCTTCTCAACCGCTAGTTCTAAAAATTCATTGTCATCATTACTCAAACGACAATATTGCCGAATTTCTGCACTGGTCAACTGAGCATTGGCTTTGCCTTGTCGACGTAACTGCAAGCTACGACATTGCTGAACCCGAAAACGTATTTGCTCACTCGTTTCATTTTCAGAGCTTGCTTGGCTCCACATCCCTTTAGGTAACCTCGCCACTTCAATTTGGATATCAATACGATCTAAAAAAGGACCCGATAAGCGATTCAAATAGCGCAATACTTGCTCTGGTGTACTGCGCTTATCATTGTAAAACCCTGTTGGGCTTGGATTCATTGCTGCCACCAATTGAAATTGCGCCGGATACGTTTGTTTTTGTAGCGCTCGAGATATCGTCACTTCACCTGACTCCATCGGCTCTCTCAAAACATCTAACACTTTTCGTTCAAACTCAGGCAATTCATCCAAAAACAGTACACCTCGATGTGCCAACGATATTTCTCCTGGCTGAGGCTGACTTCCTCCTCCAACAAGTGCTGCTGACGAAGCGGTATGATGCGGCGCTCGAAACGGTCTAGATAACCAAGATTGGCGGCTAATGGTTTGATGACTAATCGATTTTATCGCGGCAACTTCCAATGCTTCTTGCTCAGTCATTCGCGGTAAAATTCCCGCTAATCGACTCGCCAGCATTGTTTTCCCTGTACCGGGCGGGCCGATAAATAACAAATTGTGGCTACCACATGCGGCGATTTCTAACGCGCGTTTCGCTAATGGTTGTCCAATCACATCCGCCATATCTTGCTGGTGTACAGGTTCAACGTCTTGATGACGTTTCGCTTCCACCAAAGGCAAAAGCTGCTGACGCAACAAGTGGGGGTACAATTGAGTCAAATGCCTCAGAGCATAAATTTTTGCGTTTTTCACCCAACTCGCTTGCTCGGCATTTTGTTCAGGGATGATCAAGCCTCGGCCTTGTTCGGTACAAGCGATTGCCATTGGAATTTCACCGATCACTGGGCGTAGTTCTCCCGATAGCGCCAGCTCTCCGGCAAATTCATAATTGCCAAGATCTTGTGTTGGTATTTGCTCTGACGCCGCTAAAATTCCTATCGCTATTGGTAGATCAAATCGACCACCTTCCTTTGGCAGATCCGCTGGTGCAAGATTGATGGTGATACGTTTGGCAGGAAATTCATAACCACAGTTGATGATTGCGCTGCGAACACGATCTTTAGATTCACGCACAGACGTTTCAGGCAAGCCAACAATATTGAACGCAGGTAAGCCGTTTGCTAAATGCACTTCCACCGTTACCAGTGGCGATAATAAACCTAAACGAGCACGAGAATAGACACAGGCGAGCGACATAAAATTCCATTTACTATCCAATCCTTATTATCGAAGTGTAGTCAGGGTTACGTAATTTTGCGAACCCTAAGGTTTACTATGCCGACAACCAGCTTATAACTAAAATACAATCACTAATAAAAAAAACGCTAACAAAAAAGCTTGCACAATGAATTAGAGCTATGATACTAATTTAATAAGGCTAAGAACTGGCCAAAAATTTTAATAAAAATTCAGAGTTTTAGAATATAAATGAAAAAATTTAGCGTAGTGATTATTAACATTCTCGTCGTGGTGATTATTAAATCGTCGCGGGGTCGTTTGTTGAGCTAAATTAAACTCAGAATAAATATACAAACCCCCCGCTCCGAAAGGACCGGGGGGTTTTCTTTTAATGGCAACAGCTAACCAACACGTAAAGGTTAGTAAAACAAGAGGAGCTACTGTTTAAAATATCCAATTCATATTATTAAGCAGTTAACAAAAAAATGACGAGCGAAAAGAAACACACAGGTGGTTCACTATTATTTGACGTTATGCAACAACACGGAGTGACCGATATTTTTGGTTACCCAGGCGGCGCTATCATGCCGATTTATGATGCATTATACGACAGTGATGTTAACCATTTTCTTTGTCGACACGAGCAAGGAGCCGCTTTTTCAGCCGTAGGTTACGCTAGAGCGTCAGGAAAGGTCGGTGTTTGTATGGCAACCTCTGGCCCAGGTGCCACCAATTTGATCACTGGGTTAGCAGATGCATTAGCGGACTCGATTCCAGTTGTCGCTATCACTGGGCAAGTACCAACTGCAGCAATGGGTTCAGATGCATTTCAAGAAATCGATATTTTCGGTTTATCACTCGCCTGTACTAAACATTCGTTTCAGGTAAGTAACGTTAATGATCTGGAAAAAGTGTTACATCAAGCGTTTGCCATTGCGCTTGAAGGGCGCCAAGGGCCTGTGTTGGTCGACATCCCGAAAGACGTGCAATTGGCTGAGGTCGTAAGTACACACCCTGTTGTTTCTCGCTTAGAAAACAAAGTAAATTTACCGCCAGCTAACGTCGGCTCTGCCATTGCCATGCTTAGCAAAGCGAAAAAACCTATCATCTATGTTGGTGGCGGGGTAGGCATGGCTAATGCCATCGATGAATTACGCGCGTTTATTGACACCACTAAAATGCCGAGTGTTTCAACATTAAAAGGCCTAGGTGCAATCGCCCCTGATGATGAGAATTATTTGGGCATGCTTGGTATGCATGGTACTAAAGCAGCCAATTTAGCGGTGCAACAATGTGACCTATTGATTGCCGTTGGCGCGCGATTTGATGACCGCGTCACAGGTAAACTTGCGGAATTTGCTCCGCATGCCAAAGTGATCCATTTTGATATAGATACCGCGGAAATTAACAAACGCCGCAGGGCAGATGCTGCGATTTTAGGTGACTTAAAAATCAATTTACCCGCGTTGGCAATTCCATTGGCGATTAATGATTGGCAACAACAGTGTCAGCAAATGAAAAATGAATTTGGCTGGCGCTACGATCACCCGGGCGAAAACATTTACGCGCCTGGCGTGCTAAAACAGGTTAGCGATAAAATGCCGCGTAATAGCTGCGTCACAACCGATGTTGGACAACATCAAATGTGGTCAGCACAGCATATGGCGTTTGACGATCCGAGCAATTTTTTATCGAGTGGTGGCATGGGTACCATGGGTTTTGGTTTACCGGCGGCCATTGGCGCGCAAATCAGTCGACCGCATGATTGCGTCATCGCGGTTTCGGGTGACGGTTCATTTATGATGAATGTTCAGGAATTATCGACCATTAAGCGTTTCCAATTACCGATCAAAATAGTTTTAATCGACAACGCTAAGCTTGGCATGGTGCGACAATGGCAAGATCTGTTTTTTAATGGTCGTTTAAGTGAAACCGATTTATCGGATAATCCAGACTTTATCATGTTAGCGCAAGCGTTTGATATTAAAGCTAAACAAATCAATAAAAAGCACGAAGTCTGTGAGGCTATCGACGAAATGTTTGCCCATGATGGCGCATATTTATTACACGTTAAAATTGACGCCAAAGACAATGTTTGGCCTTTGGTACCACCTGAAACAGCAAACGATAAAATGATGGAGAATAGCTAAGATGAATCATTATCAATTAACTATCCATGCTGACGATAAACAAGTGGTATTAGAACGTATTTTACAAGTGACGCGCTATCGTGGATTTCTAATCAATGGTATCGAGGCAAATGTGAATACTGGTACCAATATCGGTACAATAAAGTTGCACGTTAGCAGTGCTCGAACCATCGACTTACTGGTCGATCAGATCAATAAACTGATCGACATCAAGGATGTCAAAGTAGACAATAGCGCGGTAGCGCCAAAGTAGCGTGTAAAGGTTATACTAAATTAACAACAAGCACCCTGAAATTTACCCGGTTTGCTCAAACATTAACCGCTTGAGTGAATCATACAGCATTAGGAAAAAAGAAAATGGCTAAAGTAAGTGCAGAACTCATTTGGTTTAATGGTGAACTCATGCCGTGGCAAAACGCCACAGTACATGTAATGAGTCACGCATTACATTATGGTTCTTCGGTATTTGAAGGTATTCGTGCCTATAACACCCATAAAGGTACCTGTATTTTCCGTTTAGAAGATCATGTCAGACGATTATTTGATTCAGCAAAAGTGTATCGTATGAACATACCTTACACTCCAGAAGAAGTCGTACAAGCATGTAAAGATGCGGTAGCGAAAAACAATTTAAAATCGGCATATTTGCGTCCATTAGCATTTTTAGGTGATGTTGGTATGGGACTTCGTCCACCAGCCGATGCCAAAGCAGATTTAATGGTTGCCGCATTTAGCTGGGAAGCGTACTTAGGCGCAGATGCCATCGAAAATGGTGTAGACGTTGGTGTATCAAGTTGGAACCGATTAGCACCGAATACTATGCCAACTGCAGCGAAAGCAGGTGGAAACTACCTTTCTTCGCAACTAATTTCGATGGAAGCTGGTCGTCATGGTTATACCGAAGGTATCGCATTAGACGTTAACAATATGGTCAGTGAAGGCGCAGGACAAAACTTATTTTTAGTACGTAACAAGGTGATTTATACCCCGTTCAGTACTGCCTCAATTTTACCTGGCTTAACGCGTGATACGGTAATGACACTTGCCAAAGAATTAGGTTACGAAGTACGTGAAGAGCCAATTTCTCGTGAATCATTATATCTTGCTGATGAATTTTTCATGACAGGCACAGCAACCGAAGTGGTACCAGTAAAAACTGTTGATGGTTTACCTGTTGGTACCGGTTCTCGTGGCCCAGTAACTCAGGCACTTCAACAAGCGTTTTTCGGCATGTTTGACGGCAGCACAGCCATTGACGAGTCTTGGTTAACGCCAGTTGAATAATCAAGCAAACTAATTTTAAGAGCCACGCACACTTAGTGGCTCTTAAATTTTATTATTTAAGCGCATTGCTAAGTGTGCTTAAACAATAAAATTTGCAATGCTCACATGGATAACATTATGCCTAAATTAAGATCTGCTACTTCTACTCAAGGCCGCAATATGGCGGGTGCTCGTGCGTTATGGCGCGCAACTGGAATGACTGATAATGATTTTGGTAAGCCAATTATTGCGGTGGTTAACTCATTCACCCAATTCGTGCCGGGTCACGTTCATTTAAAAGATATGGGACAACTGGTCGCAGGCGCAATCGAACAAGCGGGTGGCGTTGCTAAAGAATTTAACACCATTGCCGTTGATGATGGTATCGCGATGGGCCATAGCGGCATGCTTTATAGTTTGCCGTCACGTGACTTGATTGCCGATTCGGTAGAATACATGGTCAATGCCCATTGTGCCGATGCCATGGTGTGTATCTCTAACTGTGACAAAATCACCCCAGGCATGATGATGGCGGCAATGCGATTAAACATTCCAGTCATTTTTGTTTCTGGTGGCCCAATGGAAGCAGGTAAAACTAAGTTATCTGATCAAATCATCAAACTCGACTTAGTTGATGCCATGATCCAAGGCGCCGATCCAAGTGTGTCAGATGCACAAAGTGACCAAGTTGAACGCTCTGCTTGCCCAACATGTGGCTCATGCTCTGGCATGTTTACCGCAAACTCAATGAACTGTTTAGCCGAAGCATTAGGGCTAGCCTTACCTGGTAACGGTTCAATGTTGGCAACCCACGCCGATCGCGAACAGCTGTTTCTAAAAGCTGGCAAAGAAATAGTTAACTTAACTAAGCGCTATTATCAAGACAACGACGAGCGTGCATTACCGCGTAATATCGCCAATAAAGCAGCATTTGAAAACGCCATGTGTTTAGATATCGCAATGGGCGGCTCAACTAACACTGTGTTGCATTTACTCGCGACAGCGCAAGAAGCGGATGTTGATTTTGTTATGGCCGATATCGATCGCTTGTCTCGTTTAGTGCCTCAATTATGTAAAGTTGCACCATCGACGCAAAAATACCATATGGAAGATGTACATCGTGCCGGCGGAGTTGTTGCTATTTTAGGTGAGTTAGCACGTGCTAACTTGTTAAATACTGACGTTGTTAATGTACTTGGCACAACATTAGCGGAATTACTGACTCAGTACGACATCACATTAACCAAAGATCAAGCGGTAAAAGACTTTTATCGTGCTGGCCCTGCAGGCATTCGCACCACGAAAGCATTTAGCCAAGATTGTCGCTGGGATACCTTAGATGACGATCGCGAAAACGGCTGTATTCGCCGACTTGAGCATGCCTATTCACAAGAGGGCGGCTTAGCGGTACTCGCGGGTAATATTGCTATCGATGGCTGTATCGTCAAAACCGCTGGTGTTGCCGAAGAAAATTTAACTTTTACTGGCCCAGCACATATTTTTGAAAGCCAAGACGCCGCCGTTGAAGGTATTTTAAATGGCAGTGTCGTTGCTGGTGATGTTGTAGTTATCAGATATGAAGGTCCTAAAGGTGGTCCTGGTATGCAAGAAATGTTATATCCAACCACTTATTTAAAATCGATGGGCTTAGGCACCAAATGTGCGCTAATCACCGACGGACGTTTTTCAGGGGGTACCTCGGGTTTATCTATCGGTCATGTTTCACCAGAAGCTGCCAGCGGCGGTACTATTGGGTTGGTTGAACAAGGCGATATTATTCATATTGATATTCCTAATCGTATCATTGAGCTAAACGTCAGCGAACAAGTCTTAGCAGAAAGAAGAGCCGCGATGGAAGCCAAAGGCAAAAATAAATGGCAACCGATAGATCGCGTGCGTCCGATCAGCTATGCGTTAAAAAATTACGCTATGTTAGCGACCAGTGCCGATAAAGGCGCGGTGCGCAATAGAGACTTGCTTGATGGGATGATGGAAAATGACTGAAGCTGAGCAACAAGCATTAGTACTCGCACAAGCGAAACAAGGACAAGCGTTAGATTACCTTAGACGTATCTTGCTTGCCCCAGTATACGATGTTGCCGTTGAAAGCGATTTAACACCGTTAAACAAATTGTCTGCTCGTCTAGGTAATCAAATTTTCCTAAAACGTGAAGATCAACAACCTGTGCACTCGTTCAAACTTAGGGGTGCTTATAACAAACTCACCAACCTGAGCGAAGCTCAGTGCATTCATGGGGTAATTGCCGCCTCGGCTGGTAACCATGCTCAAGGCCTAGCACTTGCCGCAAGTAAGCTAGGCATCAAAGCCACGATTGTGATGCCAATCACCACACCAGATATTAAAGTTGATAATGTCCGTCGTTTTGGCGCCGAAGTGCGCTTGGTGGGCAAAAGTTTTAATGAAGCTCAGGCGGCGTCACTAGAATATGCGCGTGATGAACAAAAGACGCTGATCCCGCCATTTGATGATGTAGATGTGATTGCAGGGCAAGGCACAGTAGCCAAAGAGTTACTGCAACAACATGCAAAAACAGATGTGGTATTTATTCCAGTCGGTGGTGGTGGTTTGCTTGCAGGTATGGCTGTTTACCTTAAGCAACTACAACCCAATATCAAAGTAATTGGTGTTGAAGCTGAAGATTCCGCTTGCTTAAAAGCCGCAATGGAAGCTGGCAAACCGGTTGATCTTGAGCAAGTAGGCTTATTTGCTGATGGCGTAGCGGTTAAGCGCATTGGCGAACACACCTTCGACTTGATCAAACATTATTGTGATGAAGTGATCACTGTCACCACAGATGAGATCTGCGCCTCGATCAAAGATATTTTTGAACACACTAGGGTGATTGCCGAACCTGCAGGGGCGTTATCTCTGGCGGGTTTACAAAAATATTGTCATACCAGTAAAGGCGATGAATCTCTGATTGCTATCTTATCTGGCGCTAATATGAATTTTCATACCTTGCGTTATGTTTCTGAGCGCTGTGAATTAGGCGAACAAAAAGAAGCTGTACTTGCGGTGACGATTCCTGAGCAAAAGGGTAGCTTTCGCAAGTTTTGTCATGCATTACAAGGCAGGGTGATCACTGAGTTTAATTACCGCCAATCACCAAAATCGTCTCAAGATAATTGTGCACATATTTTTGTTGGTGTCCGTGTTGCTGGCGCGAAAGAGCGTGAACAACTGATCCACTTACTTGAACAACAAAATTACCAAGTGAATGATTTTACTGACAACGAATTGGCTAAACTTCATGTGCGTTACATGATAGGCGGTCAAAGTAGTTCGCAAAATCAAGAACGTATCTTCCGTTTTCAATTCCCTGAATACCCGGGAGCGTTAGAGAAGTTTTTAGATACTTTAGGTGAACGTTGGAATATCAGCTTGTTTCATTACCGCAATCACGGTGCAGCCTTTGGTCAAGTGCTTGCCGGTTTTGAAGTAGCGAACGATGATTCGTTAGATTTTTTCAGCCATCTAAAAGAGC
>JBNKXM010000027.1:0-10826 GCA_050300315.1 Thalassotalea sp.
CCGATAATATGTCGATTATTGGCGAAACCATAGATTATGGTCCGTATGGCTGGATTGATGATTTCAACTTATCTTGGACACCTAATACCACAGATGCACAAGGTAAGCGCTATTGTTTTGGTGCTCAACCCGAAATAGCCCAATGGAATTTGTTTCAATTAGCTAATGCGATTTATCCGTTAATCGAAGATGCTGAACCACTTAATCAAATATTATCTGATTATGCGGCCTTGTATGAGGCGCGTTGGCTGAAGATGATGGGCAATAAACTTGGGCTAGAGACGATAGAGCAACAAGCAGATGGTGCGTTGTTTATTGAACTTGAAAAATTATTGAGCCAAGGCAACATAGACATGACACTGTTTTATCGACGTTTGGCGCAATTATGTCCTGAGGTTTCAGATAATCGATTATTTTTTAGTGAGTGTTTTTATCAAGTCGATGATAACAGTGAAGCATTTTGGCAACAATTTGATCAATGGCTTGCCACTTACCTCGTTAGATTAACTAAAAATAAAGGCACAAAGCAACAGCGAGTTAATCAAATGAATTCGGTCAATCCGAAATTTGTTCTGCGTAATTATTTAGCACAACAGGCGATAGAAAAAGCCGAGCAGGGCGATTATTCAATGATTGCCGAGCTACAACAAGTGCTTGCTGCCCCGTATCAAGAACACAGACAATTTGCCCATTTTGCTGAAAAACGCCCTGAATGGGCAAAACACAAAGCGGGTTGTTCTATGCTCTCTTGCAGTTCTTAGTCGTGTTCGGCTTTATGAGCAATTTTATTACGATATTGTACGGCAATGATTTTAATGACATCTCGCCAAGTAATAATACCGATCGGACGAAATGCCTCGTCAACGATTGGTAAACATGAAATATGGTTATCATAAAATAACAAAGCTGCTTCATTGAGCGTAGTTTCAGCGGTGGCAGTTATTAGTTGACGACTCATGATCAAATGGAGTTTTTTTCTCAGTAATGTCGTATCTTTTGGGGTTTCTTTGCTGGTGCCAATGTATGGGCTTAAATGCAGATAAAGATCCCTGTCAGTGATGATCCCCGCAAGTTCTTCACCATTAAGAATTAAAATATGGTGAAAGTTGTTTTGATCAAATACGCGTTTGGCCTGCGCTAAATCGTCATCGATACTTAGCGTGACTAAATTTTTTGTCATGATTTGACTTACGCTCATCGCAACACACCTTTAAGTAATCAGTTACTAATGGTTAATAACGCTAAGATAAACAATCTATTGGCTTAAAACAATAGTTAAGACAAGCTTAGCTGTTGAACCGTAATTAATACAAATTAACAGCACGGAATTAGGGATGAATAGCTTGTTGTCACAAAAGTGTCACATAACTGTCTTATAATTGCCAAAGTTAGATAATTTCTATAGTTGAAGGTGTTGTGAGTGACAATTGCACTTAAGTCCGCTGGCGTTCGTCAGGTGAAAAATTCAGTAGCAAAATGGTTGATTACACTCGGTGGTATCAGTGTGTTATTTACCTTAGTGCTAATTTTTATGTATTTGCTTTACGTTATTAAGCCTATTTTTGAATCAGCCAAAATAGAGCAAGTGGCTGAATTTAGCATTGAAACGAATGATCAGATATTGGCCAGTGGTTTAGATGAATTGCAAGAGCTGGCTTATATCATTAAGCAAAATGGTGAAATTGATTATTTTCAATTAGCTGACGGTGGTCAGTCGTTGATTAACGGCGATGTTTTGTTTAGTGAAACCGTTTCTGAATCACCATTAGTAAAAGTCATTAATGTTAATCATGAAAGGAAGCTCTTGCTAAATGAAGATGGGCAAGTACAGCTTATTTCCGCAAAATTTAGTGCTAATTATCATGCAAATAAACGTGAAATTGTACCTAATGTCAGTTACCCGCTAGGTGAAGACTTTCTTCCTGTTGATGAGCAGGCGGAAAAACTCAATCATCTTGCATTTGCCATGAATGAAGAAAAAGCAGTTTTCGTCGCTTTCACCCAAGACAAGCGGTTGATCAAAACTACCTTAATCGCGGAAGATGATTTTTCGGTGGATCCTGCTTATGAAGCACGCTATCAGAGTGTTGATATTTCATTTCATCGCGTCGACGATATTTTAGTTACGCCAGATTTAAGAATGGCGTTTGTTCGCGTTGCCGATCAAGTACTTGTTTATGATCTTACCGACGAAGATGAGGTAACATTAAAAGCGACGATAATTCCTCAACTGGCGCAAAGCCGTGCTAAGCCACTTCATTTAACGTCTATGGCGTTGTTGTCAGGTGGAAGTTCTATTTTGTTGGGTGACAGCAAAGGCACAGTGAGCCAGTGGTTTGAAGTGGCAACGGACAATGGGCGTGAATTTAAACAAGTACGGACGTTTAGCGTTAGTGCGACAGAAGCGGTAACAAAAATTGTTACTGAACAATATCGTAAAAGCTTTTTCACGTTAACTGACTCGGGTGAAGTAGGTGTGTTTTATACCACTAGTGAAGCGGATCTTTGGCGTGGCAAGTTATCAGAAGTTAAACCAGATAGCTTAGTGTTAGCACCAAGAGCCGACGGCTTATTAGTGTTAAGTGGCAACAATTTCAAGTTGTACTCGATTGAAAATGAACACCCAGAAGTTACATGGCAAGCATTATGGCAAGAGGTCTGGTACGAAGGTTATCCAGAGCCTGAATACATTTGGCAATCAACGTCAGGATCTGATGATTTTGAAGCGAAATTCTCATTAGTACCGATTTCATTTGGTACCATGAAAGCCGCGTTATATGCGATGATTTTTGCAGTACCAATCGCGCTAACTGCTGCTATTTATACTGCATATTTTATGACGCCTGGCTTACGTAAAAAAGTAAAGCCGACGATAGAAATCATGGAAGCATTACCTACGGTAATTTTAGGCTTCTTAGCGGGCTTATGGCTTGCGCCTCTGATTGAAAATAATTTACCGGCAATCGCTTTATTATTGGTGTTTTTACCCATCTCAGTGTTTGCTACTGCATTTGCTTGGCATAATTTGCCGAAAACCTACAAAGAACGCATTCCTGAATCATGGGCACCTATTTTATTGATACCTATGATCATTTTAGCGGCAAGTGCGGCATTTAGCCTTTCGCCAGTATTAGAAACATACTGGTTTGGCGGCGATGTACGTCAATATATCACTAATGACTTAGGTATTGGTTATGACCAGCGTAACTCCTTAGTCGTCGGTGTGGCGATGGGTGTTGCTGTGATTCCGACCATTTTTTCAATTGCTGAAGATGCAATTTTCAGTGTGCCGAAACATTTAACCAGCGGTTCTTTAGCGTTAGGTGCTACTCAGTGGCAAACCTTAGTTAAAGTGGTGTTGTTAACTGCAAGTCCAGGTATTTTCTCGGCAATTATGATGGGCTTAGGCCGTGCCGTTGGTGAGACTATGATTGTCTTAATGGCGACAGGTAATACCCCAATTTTAGATTGGAGTATTTTCCAAGGGATGCGGACGTTAGCCGCTAACATTGCTGTTGAAATGCCAGAATCTGAAGCGGGCAGCTCTCATTATCGTATTTTATTTTTAGCCGCCTTTGTTTTGTTTGTATTTACCTTTATTTTTAACACGTTAGCTGAATTTATTCGTCAGCGTTTGCGTGAAAAATATAGCTCGTTATAGTGTGGAGAACTGGAAGATGAATTCGTGGTTTAAATCGGGATCTCCTTGGGTTTGGTTATCAGCTGGCGGTGTTAGCATCAGCTTGATTTCAGTACTTGGATTGTTGTGGCTCATTGCGTCTCGTGGCTTGTCGTATTTTTGGCCTGCAGACATTTATCAGTTTGAGTTGCTGGATCAACAAGGTGAGAAAACGCAGGTTATCGGTGAAATATATGACAGAGAGAGTATTCCTGCTCAGCAGTTGTCACATTTAAATTTAGCGCTAGACCCAAATAAAAGCGAAGTTGAGCGATTACTGGTCAAAACAGGTAACCGTGAACTTGTCAGCCTAGATTTTCGTTGGTTGCTAGTGCCGCAGATCATCAAACAATCTACACCTGAAGATTTGGTGATCATCGAGCGTCGCACCAATGGTAACTTTTATGGCTATATTGATAGTTTGATCTTAGATGGCCAACAAGTATCAATGGACAAAATGCCTGAATTATTAGCACGAGTCACTGAGTTTCAAGAACAAATAGAAACATTACAAAAAGTAGATATTGGTGCGATTAACTATCAAATCGAGCGACTGCGTTTACAAGAACGTAAATATCGCATGAATGACACATTAACGGCGGAAAAAGAACAACAGCTTGCAGATGAAGTTAAAGCGTTACAAACGCAATATCACACACTTGAACAGCAATTATTGGCGTTAAGAAAGAAAGTCTCTCGCGATCAATTAAAAGTGCGGGCGATGGATGGCCAAATAGTCACCATCAATTTCGAACATATCTTAAAAGTTGCGTTTAATAATAAGATGGGCGTGTTGGAAAAAACCGTGACCTTCTTTAGTCAAATCGCTTCCTTTATAAGTGATGATCCACGAGAAGCGAATACCGAGGGAGGGGTTTTTCCTGCTATTTTCGGTACGGTACTAATGGTCTTGTTGATGACTGTGATTGTTTCACCTATGGGGGTAATTGCAGCTATTTATCTTCATGAGTATGCGGGGAATAATGCATTAACCAAATTACTACGCATCGCGGTGATCAACTTAGCGGGTGTACCGTCAATCGTTTATGGGGTTTTTGGTCTAGGCTTCTTTGTTTATATGGTTGGTGGTAGCTTAGATAGAATGTTTTATCCTGAAACCTTACCAAGCCCAACGTTTGGTACGCCAGGCGTGATGTGGTCGGCAATTACCTTAGCGATTTTGACGCTGCCAGTAGTAATAGTTTCTACTGAAGAAGGTTTATCGCGTATCCCTGCGGCAATGCGTCACGGCAGTTTAGCTTTAGGCGCTACCAAAGCGGAAACCTTGTGGCGTATCATTTTACCGATTGCCAGCCCGGCTATTATGACGGGGATTATCTTAGCAATTGCTCGTGCAGCGGGTGAAGTTGCCCCTTTGATGTTGGTCGGTGTGGTGAAAATGGCGCCTAATTTACCGCTAGATGGTAACTTTCCGTTCTTACATTTAGATCGCAAATTTATGCATTTAGGCTTCCATATTTACGATGTAGGCTTTCAGAGTCCGAATGTTGAAGCGGCACGACCTTTGGTGTACGCGACGGCGTTATTATTGGTCACTATTATCGTTGCATTAAATATGACCGCAGTTTCGATTCGAAACCGCTTACGTGAAAAATATCGCATGTTAGAACATTAATCATTAATTAATGTTGAGTTAATTGGAGGCGTCAGCCTCCAGATGAAAAGATTTTAAAGAGTAAAGAGAATTCTATGATTTCTGTTAGCCCAAAAGCACTATTAGCTTCGCAAACTAAAATTGATTTAAACAATTTGTCACCAGAGCAAAAGGCCTTAGATATTAAGGATCTCAATCTCTATTATGGTGAAAAGCAAGCATTACAAAATATTACCATGGCGATCCCTAAAGGGCAGGTAACCGCGTTTATCGGACCAAGTGGCTGTGGTAAATCAACATTATTACGTTGTATCAACCGCATGAATGATTTGGTTGATAGTTGTCGCATCGAAGGTGAAATTAATCTTCATGGCGAAAACATCTATAATAAGCATGTTGATGTAGCGGCACTTAGACGTAAAGTGGGGATGGTGTTTCAACGTCCGAATCCGTTCCCTAAGAGCATTTATGAAAATGTCATTTACGGTTTGCGTATCACAGGTGAAAATAACCGTCGTGTGTTAGATGAAGCGGTTGAAAAGTCATTACGTAGTGCAGCCTTGTGGAATGAAGTAAAAGACAGATTACACGACAGTGCGTTAGGTCTTTCTGGTGGTCAACAACAACGCTTAGTTATTGCGCGTGCCATAGCTATCGAGCCGGAAGTGCTATTGCTTGATGAACCAACTTCTGCACTCGATCCGATTTCAACGCTAACGATTGAAGAGTTGATCAACGATTTAAAAGAACAATTTACCGTAGTCATCGTGACTCACAACATGCAACAAGCAGCACGTGTTTCAGATCAAACGGCATTTATGTATATGGGCGATTTGATTGAATATAGCGATACTAACACGCTGTTTACCACGCCAATGAAGAAAAAGACCGAAGACTATATCACCGGTCGTTACGGTTAATTGCAGGAATTATTAGGAGCTATCTATGGATAATTTTAATATTGGCCGTCATATTTCAGGCCAATTCAATGAAGATTTAGAGCGCGTGATTAATCACGTAATGCAAATGGGTGGCTTAGTTGAGAAACAATTAAGCGATGCGTTAACTGCTGTATGTGATTCTGACGAAGCGTTAGCGAACAAGGTATTAACAAGCGACGGACCTATCAATGATTTAGAAGTCGCTGTTGATGATGAATGTACCCGCATTATCGCAAAGCGTCAGCCTGCTGCTGGCGATTTACGTTTGATCATGGCAATTGTTAAAACCATCGCAGATTTGGAACGTATCGGCGACGAAGCGCAAAAAATTGCGCAGGTTGCCTTAGAAAGTTTAAGCAGTGCTCATAACGACTTATTGCTTAACTTGGATAATTTAGGACGACGGGTTTTAGAGTGTTTGCAAACAACACTTGATGCCTTTACGCGCATGGATGAAAAAACGGCGATTAATATCCATAAAAGCGATGATAAAATTGATCGTGAATATGAGGCCTTGATGCGTCAATTAATGACTTACATGATGGAAGAACCTCGTTCTATCCCACAAATTATGAGTGTTATATGGTCGGCTAGAGCGTTAGAGCGTATTGGCGATCGATGCCAAAATATCTGTGAGTACATCATTTATTTTGTAAACGGAAAAGTGTATCGCCACTCTTCTCCTGAATAATGTCATTGTTTTTGGCGTAACCTTAACTTGTTTGTTATGGTTTGTTAGAGCGTAAGAAATAAATAGACTATGTATTAATCAAATTAAACATAGTCTTTTTTTATATGCAGATATTAGAACACATATCATTATTAAATTATTTCATAAATGATGGTAAATAAGTTAATATCCGCGCGAATGAAAAAATAAAGAGCAAAATAGCTCCTGGAAAATAATTATGGCCAGAAATTCAATTCTTGGTGTATTTGCCAAGTCCCCACTTAAACCATTAGAAAAACACATTCGAATGGTTAGCAAATGTGCAAAACAACTTGTTCCATTTTTTGATGCAGTTTACCAATGTGATTGGACAACTGCTGGAAAAGTTAGAACGAAAGTTTCCAAGTATGAACGAGACGCTGATGACCTTAAACGTCAATTACGTTTAGAGTTGCCTGGTGGCTTATTTATGCCAGTTGATCGTGCTGATTTGTTAGAATTGTTAACTCAACAAGATAAAATTGCTAACAAAGCAAAAGATATTGCTGGACGGATCTTTGGACGAAAATTAGAAATTCCTGAAACCTTGCAGGAAGAGTTCAAACAATATGTTAACCGTTGTATTGATGCTATTGAAAAAGCAGCAGAAGCGATTAATGAACTTGATGATTTACTTGAAACTGGCTTTAGAGGCAGAGAAGTAGATTATGTTGCGAATATGATCCAACAATTGGATGATATCGAAGATGATACAGATTCGTTACAAGTAACGTTACGTAAAAATTTATTAGACATCGAAGATAGCCTTAAACCGGTTGATGTTATGTTTTTATATCAAATTATTGAGTGGGTAGGAGACCTAGCAGATTTAGCCGAAAGAGTCGGTGCTCGATTAGAAATTTTACTGGCTAGAAAATAAGGGTTAGTCATGGATATTTTAGTTCAACATGGCTCCTTACTAGTCATGATTGCCGCTGCCGTTGGTTTTTTTATGGCATGGGGTATTGGGGCAAATGATGTTGCCAACGCGATGGGAACCTCTGTAGGTTCTAAAGCATTAACAATTAAACAAGCGATTATTATCGCGATGATTTTTGAATTTGCCGGCGCTTATTTAGCGGGCGGTGAAGTAACATCAACTATTCGTAAAGGGATCATTGATCCCAGTTTTTTCGTTGAAATTCCAGAATTGTTAGTCTTTGGGATGATTGCTGCGTTATTAGCGGCTGCAACCTGGTTATTGATCGCGTCTGTTTTAGGCTGGCCTGTTTCAACTACTCACTCTATTGTTGGTGCCATTATTGGCTTCGCAGCTATCGGTATAAGTCCAGATACAGTTGCTTGGAGCAAAGTGATCGGTATCGTTGGTAGTTGGATCATTACGCCACTCATCTCGGGTGTTATTGCCTTTATTATTTTTAATAGTGCTCAAAAACTGATTTTTGATACCGATAAACCGCTTGAACAAGCGAAACGTTATGTACCGTTTTATATGTTTTTAGCTGGCTTTGTTTTATCGCTAGTGACCATTAAAAAAGGCTTAAAACATATCGGATTGGATAATGTAAACCTTGGTTTCTATAACTTTGAAGTTAAAGGTGCTGGTGGTTATTATCTTGCGATATTAGTAGCGATTGTTGTTGCATTAGTCGGTAAGTATTTTATCAGCAAACTTAAGTTTGACGAAAAAGCAGATAAAACAACTCATTACGCAAACGTTGAAAAAGTGTTTGCCATCTTAATGGTTGTCACTGCATGCTGTATGGCGTTTGCTCATGGTTCTAACGATGTTGCCAATGCGATTGGTCCATTAGCTGCTGTGGTTAGCATAGTTGATCACGGTGGTGAAATTGCGAAAAAAGCGGCGCTTGTTTGGTGGATTTTACCTCTTGGCGGCTTAGGTATCGTTGCAGGTCTAGCATTATTTGGTCACCGAGTGATTGCTACGATTGGTAAAGGCATTACGCATTTAACACCGAGCCGAGGTTTTGCTGCTGAACTTGCCGCTGCCTGTACGGTTGTTATTTCTTCAGGTGCTGGTTTACCAATTTCTACAACGCAAACCTTAGTAGGTGCAGTATTAGGTGTTGGTATGGCACGTGGTATTGCAGCAATTAATCTAGGTGTGGTGAGAAATATCGTTATTTCTTGGGTCATCACTTTACCAGTTGGCGCTGGTCTTTCAATCGTGTTTTTCTGGATTATGCAGGCAATGTTCGCATAATCACAGCGCTATATACTACTAAATAAAAAACCAGCTAAAGTTAGCTGGTTTTTTTATGTGTGATCAAATTAAATAATGAGCGCCATCAATGGATTGTTGATAATGACGTGATTAATAAGCTAACCGTTTACTCACTGCGGTTAGTGACTTCTACTAAGTGATAACCAAATTGTGTTTTTATCGGTCCTTCCACTTTATTTAGTTGTGCTGAAAATACTACTTGGTCAAACTCTTGAACCATTTGTCCACGACCAAATGAACCTAGTGCACCACCTTGCATTTTTGATGGGCAGTTAGAGAATTCTTTTGCTAGCTGAGCAAAATCCTCACCAGATTCAATTCGTTCCTTCAATACAATACATTGTTCTTCCGTATCAACAAGAATATGTCGCGCTGAAGCTGTTAACATTAGCTACCTTACCACCATAATTATTTTATATTGAGCGTAACAATATCTCATTTTTATTTTTAGGAAAACCTAAAAATAAATATTTTTTATTGCTGAATAGTTTTTTGTGTGTTTGTACTATCTTTATGTTTTTACTAGATAAGTTAGTAATTCATTGTCGAGTTGAACAAGCTCATATATGCTTTGATTGATCAAAATATAACGGGATGAAAAAAGTTTATTAAAAATTTTCAAACTTTTTATCTCGCTGTCTCTACTTTATAAATAACAACTTTGTTAATTAACAATAATAGGAAATTGCGTGTTTGAACGAAGCGATGAAACGCTAGTTAAGCAAGCGCTTAATGGAAAAAAAACAGCTTGGGTAACATTAGTTAAGCGCTATGAAAAACGCTTGTATAACTACGCCTTGCGCATGGTGAATAACCGCGATGATGCAATGGACTTGATGCAGGATGTATTTGTGGCTGTCTTTCGTAATCTGTCATCTTTTCGCGGAGATAGTCCGTTTAAAGGCTGGCTTTTTAAGATTGCCCACTATCGCTGTATCGAATTTTATCGTCGTAAGCGGCCGTTGCAATCATTAGATGATACACCGGAGCAGGAAGAAGAAGATGAGCAAACTTGTCCCGAGAGAAACATTGCGGTTGGCCAGCAAGCGAGCGAGATCCAAAGAGCGTTACAGTGTTTACCCATCAATCAAAAAATGGTGGTTGAAATGAAATTTTTTCAGCATGCAACCTTTGATGATATTGCGCAGCAACTCGGCATTTCAGTCAACACGGCTAAATCTAGATTGTATAGCGCGTTGGATAAGTTAAAAGATAAATTGGAGTTGGATTATGTCTGATAAAAAAGATACCGACCTAGAACAAGCGTTTTCTCAATGGTTAGAAGGGAAAACTACTCAGTCAAATCAAGACATTGAACAAGCTGATTTTACTGAACAAGCTATTTGGCAACAGCGTCAAACGGTAGCCAATCATCTTGCGCATCATGTTGATGTGAGTGAAGAGCAGCCAGTGCCAAATTGGGATAGAGCGGCAACCTTTGAACAAGATAAAACACCTTGGTGGCAGTGGCGCGGTTTACCCGCATTATCCATGGCGTTCTCTTGCTTCGCTATCGCCCTAGTGTTGCTTAAAGTAGAGCTGGTTGTACAGCCTGAAGGTATTATGCTGAGTTTTGCTGGTAGTCAGCAAAAAAGCCAAGACGAGCGGTTAGCGCAATTGGTCGATCAAAAATTACAAACGTTTGCCAGCGAACAACAAGTGGTGCTGGCTAACTA
>JBNKXM010000028.1:0-10567 GCA_050300315.1 Thalassotalea sp.
TGGGTTAAGCCAAACGAATGGCGAGATCCGTTTGACAATTTTGATTATTCGCATTCGGCTAAATCTGTTGATTGGCCTAAAACATGGCATATTACAGGTATTGGTGATCAGCTATTAGGTTATCAGGATGATGTAAAAGCTTTTATCGATGAGTCGAATCAGCAGGCGCAGTTTTCGTTACTTTCTAAAGCTGCAGGCAATGCGATTGATTATGACCACATTAATATTTTGACGCATCCCCAGGCATTGGCAGATCATTTCCCCGAAATTGTTAAGTGGCTTAAAGCTAACAGCTAACAGCTAACAAGCTAACACTTCATGGTATAAATGATGGCGTTAATTCGAGACGTTAGATCAGCGGATCCATTGACGTTGTTCTGCTTTAGATGTTAACAGGATTAACGCTATCGCGATCAAAATAACTAAGCTTGGCATAATAATGCTGTTACTCCCTAACGCTGAAAAAGAATCTACGACGAAAAATGCATAGTAGTTTTGCAATAAAATGCCAAGGAGTGATCCGACAAATAGGGTATTAGCGAGTACTTTTTTCAATAACAAAAGAATACAACCTAGTGTGCCGCCCACAACAGCAAGGGCAAATGCTGCCGTCGCCCAAATGGGAGTGTTGCTGTACAAAGCTTGTTCGGCTTTAGGAAGTTCGGCGATCATTTCTGGCGTCATCATCACATGGCTGACAAAGGCCATAAAACCCAGCATATTCCAGATCAGCGCAAGTATTGAAACAATTAAAAACCATTTAGGTGATGTGTTACTTTGCGTCATATTTGCCTCTTAAATTTGTCTTGCTATTCATTTGCATGGCTTAACTATCTTTAAAGATAGTGTAGTTAATAACGCGAAATAAAAGTAGATTTATAATGATTACCATTGTAATCTTTGCGCTATTACATCCGTAATTTGTATTTTAAAGAAATAGTCGTGAACTAAAAAGATGAATAAATTTGTACTGTTATTATTGGTATTTTTAAATGCGTGCAGTAGCAAAACCCAGCTACATTTGTATGCGAGACATTTAACACCTGAACAAACTAAAAACATTATCAATAACATAGATAAAAGCTTGTTTAATATCATAGTAAATCAGCAACAATTTCCTGATTCTATCAACAGCAATGCGATAGTGTATGCACCAAGCAAAAATAGCCGAGCTCGAATAAATACGTTAATAGAAACATTAGCAACACAGGGCTATGCAGTATCAAATGCAAGTTTGTTAATGGCGAATAATCACTCGTTTAGCGAAAATAATCTCGGTGTGTTTTTACTGCCAGCAGGTAAACAAATAGATAGCGTAAAGGCGATAGATATGGATGTTACTTTACCCTTAATCAATGAATATGGAGCATTGGATTGTGCCAATGCGAGCACGTTATATTTACGACAAAACCATGACTTTTTGATCGAAATTGAGATTTGGCAGGCTGATATTGAAGATTATCGTCAAGAGCAAGAAAGAGGGCATTGGCGTTTAATCGATGGACAGTATTTAGAGCTTACCAGTAATGAATGGCAACAGAGCTTGTTATTTGAGCGTCGTCAATTTGAACGTAAGGAAATTAACGGTGTTAGTAAAGGGGTAAGTTTTATCCCGATGAAGTCGTTACATTCGTCGATAAAAAATGCGCGAGTTAATTGTCGTTATAGTATCAGTTTGGCGGTAGAATAATGAAACATAAGGTTTTTATTGAGGCTTAACTGAATGCCACATCTAATTATTGAATATTCTGACCAACCTGTAATTGAGCAACATATTGAGCAAATTATCGACGAGGTTTTTATCGGGGCAGTTGGATCTGGTTTGTTTGCTGAAGACGATATCAAAGTGCGAGCAATTGCGTATCAGTTCTTTAAAGTTGGCCATAGTAATAAAAACTTTATTCATATTTGCGCCAAAATTTTATCAGGGCGAAGTCTAGAACAGCGTAATACCTTGAGCCAGAGTATTTTAAAACAAGTCGAACGTTTAGCTCTGAATAATTTGTCATGTTCGGTTGAAGTGGTAGAAATAGATAAAGACTCGTATAACAAAATAATAAGCTAGTCGCTAAATTTTAACGAGTGCCTGACAATTTATTTTGTCGGCACTCTTTTAGTGTTAATACGTTAGTTATGTCTTACTGCTAATAGTTTTCTCGTGACTAAAGCAAGGGTCAAGAGCAATAACGCAGCAACTGAGTTGCTTCCGCCGTGTCCGTGGCTATGACTATGGTGCTCAACGTACTCAATATCATAGTCACTACTTTCAAGCGGTAACGCGTAAAGTTCATTTGAGTTGTCAGAACTGTAAGTCGCAACAATGTCACTATAACCGGCTTCGTATAAATCAATTAATACATCGTAATTGCCCGGTATATAGCCTTGGTTTAACGTAGTGTAAACTTTATATTCATCGTCTTCACTTTCACCGTAAATGATAAAATCATCGGTGGTGTAATAGTGGATCCAGTCGCCACCATCTTTGCTTAGGTAAAGCTCTGCATAAACCACGGCACTATCATGAATATCTGTGGTGATGACATCAGCATCAAAAGTTACGCTGAAGGTTTGGTAATAGCCATCTTGATCAAAATCTTCAATTAATTGGCTATATCCCTGATAAATGTTGAACTGGTGATAGATACTTTGATGCGCATTTGGTTTAGCAATTTTTAGCGTTGAAAACGTTGGGCTTGGTGATATCTGTTTTTTATTTTTCTCCAGTAGTTTACCTTGTTGTTTTAGCGATAGGATTTCTTGTCTGGTTTTAGCTATTTTATCTTTATTGATAATGCTGGTTTCGCTATTTTTTAGTTGTTGAATGGCCGCCAACGCTTGCTGTTGTTGCCACTGGTTTTTCATGTTACCAACCGATGTAGTATCGGCGAACGCAGATGTTGAGACGATAAATGTTAATGATAATGCCGCATCAATGATCAGGTTATTTTTCATGGTAAATCCTTTCATTTGAATTCTAGTTAAGGCAATTTAACGCGATAATTCCTGAACATTAGCTGAACAGGATTTACATTTTGTGGTTATTCGAGTGATCTTGTCATATTGCGCAATAAGCGTTCAGGCTTGATTCAGCTTAATGGATTACAATGGGCTAAGTTGTGCTATTTGGCTTGGTTTAATTAACGCAATCTTTTACACTGATAATCTCGGTTCAGGTGTGTATGGTAGGTAAAATGAAGGCTTTAGGTGTTTTATATCAAGGTGTGCTGCTGACGGTTTGCATGACTATGCTTGCCATATCGTCAGTGTCTGCTGATCCCTACAGACCATTAGCTGATACTAAAGCGTATTCTGTCAGCAATGCCCAGCAAGCAGCTCGTAAAGTGAAAGGCGAGGTGGGCGGCAAGGTATTAAAAGTTCAGCGTACTAAGGTAAACGGCGGACCTGGTTATAAAGTGAAAGTGTTAAAAGATAATGGTCATGTTGTTTCGGTCAAAGTCGATGCTAAATCGGGTAAAGTTAAAGGGAATTAATTTATGCGTATTCTTATCGTTGAAGATGACAAAAGCCTTCAGGCACAATTAAAGCAACAATTAGAGCAAGCAAAATATAGTGTCGATACTGCCGATGACGGCGAAATTGGCTTATATCAGGGCACAGAGTTTCAATATGATGCCGCTGTTATTGATTTGGGCTTACCTAAAATGGATGGTAAAACATTAATTGCCACACTCAGAAAACAGGGTATTGATTTTCCTATTATCGTCTTGACCGCACGAGATCGTTGGCAAGATAAAGTTGATGGGCTAGATGCTGGCGCTGATGACTATTTAACTAAGCCATTTCATTACCAAGAATTACAAGCTCGACTGAATGCCTTGATCCGCCGAAGTGTCGGGCAAGCAAGTCCACTAATTGAAAACGGTCCATTTAGTCTCGACACCGCAAGTATGCAAGTCAAAGTCGACAATGTTGAAGTGAGCTTGAGCAGCTATGAATACAAAGTATTTGAGTATTTAATGCACCATCAGGGACAAGTGAAATCAAAAACTGAATTAACTGAGCATATTTATGATCAAGATTTTGATTTAGACTCTAATGTTATTGAAGTGTTTATTCGGCGTTTGCGTAAAAAGCTCGATCCTCAAGGCCAATATCAATTTATTGAAACCTTGCGTGGTCAAGGTTACAAATTGCGTCAACTGTCTCATATTGACTCATGAGCTCGCTCGGTTAAATGCTATTTTTACGTCGATATTTTAATTCACTTAAATCGCGATTAGTGATCAGCGGGCTATTTATGGTGGTTGTCTTATTACCTATCGTTGGCGTCACTATCTCAAATGCGTATCAAAAGCATATGAGAGCGAGCATTAATAATGAACTAGTTGCCTATTCTTATTCGATTTTGTCGGTTGCTGAGGTAGAAAATAACCAATTGGTCATGCCTGACGCATTGGCTGAAAATCAATTTAATACCAGTGAGTCTGGGCTTTATGCCGCCATCAGCTCTAAAGATAAGTCCCCGCAAACGTTATGGCGTTCGGCGTCTTTACTCGCCATAGAGATGCCAGCCGAGCTTATTTCCCCCAATATAGGAGATGGACGCTTTTATACCTTGATGTTAGATGGCATTGAGCATTTTGTGTATAGTTTTTCGGTTAGTTTTACTGATGAACAGTTCAGTAATGAGTTCACGCTTCATATTATCAAACAGCAAAATGACTATTTAACGCTGATGAATGATTTTACCCGTCAATTATGGTTAGGCTTGATGTTATTAATGGCTGTTTTATTGTTGATACAGTTTATCTGGTTAAAGTGGAGTTTACGGCCATTAGCACTATTAAAAAGTGAGATTGCTGAAATTGAACGAGGTAAAGCAAATTTATTACGTGGTGAGTATCCGGAAGAATTACAGCCAGTTAAAGAACAACTCAATACGTTACTTGTGACTGAACAAAGTCAACGTAAACGTTATCGTAACGCCTTATCTGATCTTGCCCATAGTTTAAAAACACCGCTCGCCGTGTTACAAGGCTTAGTTGGTGAGACGGGTGATAAAACTAATGCTAATAAGCAATTACAAGGTCAAGATCAAATCGATGTGATGAATTTGATGATCGAACATCAGTTAAAACGCGCGCAAAGTGCGGGGCAGTCATCGTGGCATTTAGGCGCGGAAATTAACCCAGTATTGACTAAATTGCTCAATAGCTTAAAAAAAATCTATCGAGATAAACAGCTTAATTATCACGTTAATATCACTAAAGCTATTGTTTTTAAAGGCGATGAAGCGGATTTATTAGAAGTGTTGGGTAACTTACTTGATAATGCAAGCAAGGCAGCGAAGCATCAGATCCATATCACGATCACCGAAGCAACGTCGACTATTAAGATAGAGATTGAAGATGATGGTGTTGGCATCGACGAGAGTAAAATTAGTGAAATTTTGCAACGAGGTACGCGAGCAGATACCTATCAGCAAGGCCATGGGATAGGTCTTGCTATCGTCAGAGATCTAGTCGACAGCTATCATGGCTCCTTAGCCATTACTCAGTCAGAGGGCTTAGGCGGCGCAAAGTTTAGTGTTAGTTTTCCGTGCTAATAATGTGAGAAAGTAACGCACCATCACGTTATTTATTGCCTCAAGTTTATTTCATTAAACGTTCAGTCTTTATTCAGTTTGTTTTTATTATCATGAAAGTCATAGCTTATAAAGAGGTGACGATTATGATGCATGCCTATTTGAACAAACATAAAAACACATTACTGGCGACAATAATCACAAGTATGACGATGGTAACATCACCGAGTTACGCGTTTGATAAGACAGAGACACAAGTTAGCGTCATTCAGCCAGTAGAACAGACGTTTAGCGAAGCTGAGTTAGCACAAATGTTAGCGCCTATCGCACTATACCCAGATACCTTGTTAACCCATATTCTTATCGCTGCGACGTATCCAATAGAAGTTATTGATGCCGATAGATTTTTAAAGAAAAACCAAGGTCTTTCGACACAAGAAATAGTGGATAAAGCAACAAATAAAGATTGGGATCCAAGTGTTAAAGCCTTATTGTCATTTCCGCGCATTGTCGAAAAATTAAGTGAAGATCTCGGCTGGATGCGCAAATTAGGTGATGCCTTTTTACAAGATGAAGCACAAGTACTAGCGAGCATTCAAACATTACGACGTCAAGCGGATGAGGCTGGGCACTTACCGCGCATGGAAAATGTAGAGATAGTTCGAGAAAACAAAACGATTGTTATAGAGCCAGCTCAACCTGACATTATATATGTGCCTTATTATGATACCCGAGTAGTTTATGGTAATTGGCACTGGTCACATTACCCTCCGGTTTACTGGCATAGCCCAGTGCATTATAGCTACTATAATGGACCATTTTATTGGCATTCAGGTGTACATCTAGCGTTTGATTTTTTCTTTACGGCGTTTCATTGGCATAACCATCACGTGGTTAGACATTATGGTGAACCTCGTCATTATCATACGAATCGACGGATCGCCACCAGTCATGAAGCAAAGCGTTGGCATCACAATCCTGCACATCGTAGAGGAGTTGCATATCGTAATAATGAAATGAAACATCGCTATACCAGCTCTCGACCCAGTGTTAGCCATAGCCGCTCTGAACGTAAACAATATCAAAATGCCGTGTTAGTTACCGGAAAAGGTCATCAGGCTAAAAAACATGATGATAGAGATAAACCGTTTGTTAGCACTAAGCATCAACAACTCAATGAGCGACTTAAAACGAATCGAGCGATAAAGCTTCCTAGCAAGGCCGTGAAAAACTCAACAGTTGACAATAGTCACAAGGAAAAATTTCATGTGGCGCCGGGACGCATTCATCAACAAAAACTCGTTAAACAAGCCACGAGTACTAAGCAAAAGCATAATGTAGACAATGTTTCTAGTTATGACAGTTGGAAACCACAACAGCGAGTGAAGATGGTGGAGCAAGCAAGACCTAAAGGTGAGCTATTAAACGAAAAACAAGTAAGAAATATTAACCGTGGTGAACAAATGAGCCAAGTTAAAGTATCTCGGGATCATAATAAGGAATATCGTGCTCAGGGAAGTCACTCAAATAAGCAATCTAGGCGAGTGACAAATAACAGCTCTCATAGTAATGAGTCGTCGTCAAAACGTCGGCATAAAGACCATTAAAATCTATTTGGGCTGAAGGTTAAAATGCCGTAATAATTTTCATTATTACGGCATTTTTTTATTGGTTTAACACAAGTGTAAATTAGTAAATTACTAAATTAGTAAATTAGTAAATTAGTAAATTTTACCATGGCCTTTGAGTTTATTAACGTCAACCCGTGAAGGCGTGATCGAACCATCTACTAAACTTTGGGTCGCTACCGATAAACTCTCAATCACTTGATGCATTGAATTGAGATCTAGGCTGGCTAAATCATCAGAAACTTTGTGATAGTGCTGATCTTTATCGAGCTGCGTACTACTAAAGCTATGTGCAGGCACACCTAATCTGGCTAAGGTTGCATTGTCAGAACGATAAAATAAACGCTGTTCTGGATACGGATCATTGTGTACTTCACTACCAATAGACTTTAAGCCTTCATTTAATAATTGCCCTAAATTTGAACGATCCATGCCGGTCATCCATACTTTGCCCGCGCCAAACTTTGATGGCTTACCTATCATTTCAATGTTGATCATAGCAACAACATCGTTAGGGTCTAATTGCTGAGAAAAATAACGAGAGCCAAAGCCACCAATTTCTTCTGCGGTAAAGGCACTAAACATCAAAGTGCGTGCATTACCACCTTTGGCGGCAAAATATTCTGCTAAGTTGATAACAGCAGTCGTTCCTGATGCATCGTCATCGGCGCCATTGTATATGTTGTCTGCATCTTGTGCAGGTGTTGCGCCTAAATGATCATAATGTGCGGAATATAGTACGATTTCATTTTTCTTTGTTACACCTGGTAACACGCCAACCACGTTGGTTAACTGTTGCTGACTAATTTTACAGCTCGCGCTTATTTCAATTTGCTCAATGCTAGTTTCATCGGTAAGAACTAAAACGATCGCACCTTGATGGTCGATGTTAAGTTTGTTTAAACCTTGCGCAAAATAGCCTTGGTAGCCGCTAAATAACTTAGCATGGGCCGTGTTGATCAAAACAAGATGCTTACCGCCTTGTTGATTAATATCAGATAACACGGTGCGCATATTGTCATCTTTACCGACAACGTGTGTGGTGAATGCGTTGACATCTTGCCAGTGGATATTCTCTATGGTGCTTGCCATCGCTAAGTGCTCGTTTGCAATGGCTTTAGTGTTCAACGTCACCTTGATATCACTTGGTGCTATGTTAGTGATAGAAAACGTTTGTTTGAAATTTTTATCACCCGCTAATGATACTAAGCCAATTTCGTTAAAACGTTGGCTAATGTAATCGGCTGCAACATCGATATCTTGTGAAAAGCTTGCGCGACCATTGAGTTGATCGCTCGCCAAATACGTGACGTCTTTGGTCATTTTATCGAGCGAAATGTTATTGGCGAGTGTAATACCCGCAGTAAGCGGCAGGCTAATAGCTAACGCAATTGTTAGCGTATTTTTAAGAAATTTAGGCGTCATTAATGATTTCCATATAATTTGTTTTGTTGCTTACTATTAAAGATCAGCCGCTGATTTGCAATAGGTGAGTCGCGTGAGGTGTGATGGCTTATGTAACTGATTGTAAAGTTTCTCGTTCAATTAGTAGGCTATCGTCATCTATTGTGAGCCATAATTGTCCGTCTTGAATACTTGCTTGTATTTCCATGGTACGGGTTAAATGTGACGTTAACTCAGTTAATACTTGATAATCAAAACGTTCAATCGTCAAATTAGCATATTGACTCAGTTTATTTTGGTTTTGTTGCCACCAAATATCAAACGGTGAATGGTAGCCATAAAGGATCACCTGTTGTGCTTTATTACAGGCTTTTTTGATGCGTTTTTCATCCGGTTGACCAAGTTCAATCCATAGCTCAATATCATCTATGTAATTAAAACGCCAAAGCGCCGCTTCTTCTTCATCACTAACACCTTTACCAAAGGTTAATTTTTCATCAGCATTAAGAATAAACGCAAGCAGCCGAGTCATCAAACGAAGATCGGTCTCCGAAGGATGTTGGGCTAGAGTCAAATGTAGCGTGTCATAGTAGTCTCTATCCATGTCGGATAAATGAACTGTGGCTTTGTAAATAATGGATTTTTGTGCCATTAGCATTAAATAATCGATCAATGTGCGAATATCATCATTTTACGCTTTTTTAGTGATGAAAACTAAATTATTTTTCTGATGAATAGCTAAGATAATATTGATTAATTTAGTTGATACTTGCTTTAATGCTAGAGTATCAATACGTTTTTACTAAAGGTTGTTATTATGACATTTTCCTCTTTTATTCCTCCGCAACGTACACTAATGGGGCCTGGTCCTTCAGATGTCAGTGCGCGTGTATTATCGGCATTAGCAAGGCCAACCATAGGGCATTTAGATCCGCTGTTTGTCGGCATGATGGATGAAGTTAAGTCACTATTGCAATATGCCTTTCAAACCAACAATGAATTTACAATTGCATTGTCAGCGCCAGGTTCAGCAGGCATGGAAGCATGTTTCGTTAACCTAGTTTCTCCTGAAGATACTGTAATTGTCTGTCAAAACGGCGTGTTTGGCGCACGCATGGTAGAAAATGTTACCCGTATCGGGGCGAAAGTGGTGATTGTGGAAGGTGAATGGGGTAGAGCGGTTGATCCTCAAGCGCTTGAAGCGTCATTAACTTTGCATCCAGAAGCTAAATTTGTCGCGTTTGTTCATGCTGAAACGTCTACGGGCGCGTTGTCAGATGCAAAAACCTTATGTGAAATAGCACGCCATCACCAATGTTTAACCATAGTTGACGCAGTAACCTCATTAGGTGGTGTAGAACTAAAAGTAGATGAATGGGGAATAGATGCCGTATATTCTGGCAGTCAAAAATGTCTGTCATGTGTGCCAGGTATTTCACCCATTAGTTTTAGTAAGCAAGCGGTTGAAGTAATTAAGAACCGTAAAACACCGGTACAAAGTTGGTTTTTAGATCAGTCATTAGTGATGGCATATTGGTCAGGTGAAGGGAAACGAGCTTATCATCATACCGCGCCAGTAAACTCATTGTATGCATTACATGAAGCATTAGTCATGTTAAAAACAGAAGGTTTAGAAAATAGCTGGTTGCGACACAAAACTCAGCATCAAGCCTTGGCAAAGGGCTTGGTGGAATTAGGTATCGAGTTTGTTGTACCAAGTGATGAAAGGTTGCCCCAGCTAAATACGGTTTATATTCCACAAGGTATAGATGATGCAGCTGTGCGTAGTTACCTTTTAAACGAATATAATTTGGAAATAGGCGCAGGGCTTGGAAAATTTGCTGGTAAAGCATGGCGTATTGGTTTGATGGGTTATGCTTGTCGCAAGGATAATGTGCTTAAATGTGTGTCGGCTTTGGATGAAGTGTTGAGTCGCGTACATGCACCTTCAAATCATGGTGTTGGTGTTGCTGCAGTATTGGCAAGTTAC
>JBNKXM010000029.1:0-10174 GCA_050300315.1 Thalassotalea sp.
TGACAATTTGATTAAAAATTTAAGTCACTGTTAACTAGCTAATTAAACTTTTTTGTACCAAAAAATGAATACGCCAATATTAAAAACATGGCATTGATGGGAATTACTTTATTTATTTGTTTACTTACTGTAACCCCAACGCGGCATAATATTTTGCGCTACCCCTAAATGATCAAGCAATCGACCGACAATAAAATCAACCAGATCATTAATTGACTCAGGGTTATGATAAAAACCCGGTGCGGCCGGCATAATAGTGGCACCAAGTTGTGAAAGGGTGAGCATGTTTTGTAAATGTATGGTTGAGAATGGTGTCTCTCTCGGCACTAAAATTAATTGACCGCGTTCTTTAATGACCACGTCTGCCGCTCGCTCGATTAAATTATCACTCATGCCTTGGCTGATTGCGGCTAGTGTCCCTGTTGAGCAAGGACATACCACCATTTTTTTCGGTGCAGCAGAGCCAGAGGCAACAGGTGAAAACCATTGCTCTTTACCAAATGCAATGATCTGCTCAGGCTTAGCTGCAAATTTATCGGTTAATAACTGTGAGATCTTCTCCGGCGCGCTTGGCAGCTTTAATCCAACTTCAGTGTCAAAAACAACTCGAGCTGCGCTTGAGCACAAGACATATACTTGCACATTGGCCGACACTAAACATTCAATTAATCGAAGTGCATATAACGCACCAGACGCACCTGTGATGGCAACGGTGATTTTTTCGTTAAATTCACTCATCATTTATCCTTTTGCTTTGTTTGTCAGGCCTTCCAATAACTTATCATGAATGCCACCAAAGCCGCCATTGCTCATCACAACAATGGTATCATCGGGCTGTGCGGCGTTAAGAATTTGCGTAATAAAATCTGTTAACTCGTCACTGACCACACAAGGCTGTTGGCAACCATTGATTAATGCGTCAACTGACCACTGCACTTGCTCGCCCTGATAAACAAACACTAAGTCCGCCTGTTTCAACGACTGCGCTAAGGTGTCTTTATGCACTCCGGATTTCATGGTGTTTGATCGTGGCTCGAGCACCGCGATAATGCGGCGTTGCTCACCAACATTTGCGCGCACGCCAGCTAGTGTTTTCGCAATCGCGGTTGGATGATGGGCAAAGTCATCAAAGACGCGGATATGATTAACTTCGCCTCTGAGCTCTAATCGGCGTTTAGTATTGATAAATTCAGCCAGAGCTTCAATTGCGACACTCGTTGGCACCCCAGCATGACGCGCCGCGGCAATCGCCATTAAGCCATTGTCGACATTAAAATCACCGATCAACGACCATTTCACAACGCCTTGTTTTTGGCCGTTAAAACGCACAATAAATTCGCTGCCATCAGCAACGCATTTTTCGGCATGCCAACCGCTTGCCGTATTTTCGTCGACGCGTGTTTCGATTGGTGTCCAGCAGCCTTGGCTTAATGTGTCAGTAACCACTTGCTCACGTTGTGGATAAATAATTAAACCATTGCTCGGTACCATACGTACTAAGTGATGGAACTGACGCTGAATATCCGTAATATCATCAAATATATCAGCATGGTCAAACTCAAGGTTGTTGATCACTAAAGTGCGTGGTCGGTAATGAACAAACTTAGAACGCTTGTCGAAAAACGCGGTATCGTATTCGTCCGCTTCAATCACAAAAAATGGTGCATCACCTAAGCGAGCCGAGCAATCAAAGTTCTGCGGTACACCGCCGATAAGAAAGCCGGGCTTCATATGTGCATATTCTAAAATCCACGTCAGCATAGAGCTGGTGGTTGTTTTGCCATGCGTACCAGAAACCGCGAGTACCCAACGATCTTTTAACACATTATCTAATAACCATTGTGGGCCTGAGGTGTAAGCAATATTACGATCGAGTACGTATTCAACCACAGGATTACCACGCGACATTGCGTTACCAACAATCACTAAATCTGGCTCATCGCTTAAATGTTCTGGTAAGTAACCCGACATCAGCTCGATGCCTAATTGCTGCAATTGCGTACTCATTGGCGGATACACATTAGCATCACAACCCGAAACCCTGTGTCCTAGTTGTTTTGCGATGGCGGCTATGCCCCCCATAAAAGTGCCACAAATACCTAAAATATGAATATGCATAATGATTTTTTACAGAAAATAAAATTGTTGCCAATATACCTGAACACAAATCAAATTGGCATGATAAAATCAAGAGAATTACTGAACAATCGTCACTAAACCGCCTTGTTTACCAAAAGGAAATTGCATGACTCAGCCCGTTGTCTCATCACTTCATATCTATCCAATTAAGTCGAGTGCTGGCATCACCCTGTCAAATTCATGGGTTGATGACTTAGGCTTAAGTTTTGACCGTCGCTTTGTTATCACTGACGACCAAGGACAATTTATTACTGCGCGTACTGAGCCCACTATTTGTTTGATCCAAGCCAATATCACCGCTAATGGTATGATCCTCAGTGCGCCGAAAATGCCTAATTTACTGATCAATTATCAAGAATTTTCTGAGCATTACCAACAAGTCACGGTATGGAAAGACCAGATCAATAGTCAGCATTGCCATCATAACTATGATGCTTGGTTTAGCGAGTATTTAGGCAAAGCGTGTCATTTACACTTTTTTGGTCAGCTCTCATCTCGTAGCGTTAAAAACAGTGATAAACAAGTTGGTTTTGCCGATGGTTACCCTTTATTGCTTATTTCTCAAGCCTCATTAAATGATTTAAACCAACGTCTCGGAAACAATGCTGTTTCCATGGCACATTTTCGTCCAAACATTGTCGCCAGCAACACCCAAGCATTTGCCGAAGATACTTGGGAAACAATCCGCATCGGAGAAGTAACTTTTGATGTTGTAAAACCTTGCAGCCGCTGTATTTTCACAACCGTTAATCCAAGCACTGGCATTAAACACCCTGAGCAACAACCGTTAGCAACGTTAAAGCAATATCGTCAGGTAGAAAAAGGCGATGTGATGTTTGGTCAAAACTTAATTGCCCGCAACCAAGGGCAAATAAAACAAGGTGACACCATAGAAGTGCTGGAAATGCAAACGCCCCCGGTATTTATCAATAAGCAAAGTGCCAACAAATTTCAGCAAGACAAATCGGCAATATCAACCGATAATATTGCAGCGCCGATAGAGCCAATACAAACATTTGAGCTAGAATGCGTCAAAATCGTCAACGAAACTCATGACGTTAAAACCTTTTGGTTAAAAACTGCTAACAACCAGCCAATCAGTTATATTGCCGGACAACATATACCGCTGTCGTTCAACATTAATGGCCAAACGATTAAACGCAACTATACCTTATCATCTAGCCCAACAAGACCCGGTTTATTATCTATTACGGTAAAACGTGTTAACGATAATCAACAAGCTGGAGTAGTGTCGAATTACTTGCATGATCATTTGAACCTTGGTGACACTCTACTTGCCGAGCAACCGCGCGGGCAATTTCATCTCGAAGCAATTGCCCGCGAAAAACTACTCATGCTTTCTGCAGGAAGCGGTATTACGCCAATGCTCTCTATGTTACGCGCGCTCGTAGATAGCGGAGTAAAAAATGATGTCGCATTTTTTTACAGTGCTCATAGTGAAAATGATTTAATCGCTTATGATGAACTTAAAATCCTAACACGCCAGCACGGAAACAGCCGACTAGACTTTACGCTCACCCGAGCTGCATCTCCTCAATGGGCTGATTATCAAGGGCGACTGTCAGAAAAAATGCTCAGTAATATTCCATTATTACTCGAACGTGAGGTGCTAGTCTGTGGACCCCAAGCATTTCGCGAACATGCCAAATCACTACTCATTTCGCTTGGTTTGCCGGAAACACAATTTCACTTTGAAAGTTTCGGAATACGTTCAACACCCGACGGGCAGGAAAAGGCAGTGGTTGTGCCTAAAAACGTGGGGATTTTATTCGATTCATGGGACAAGTATCATAAAGGTAACACAGAAAGCTCTATTTTAGAGCAAGGCGAGTCAGCGGGATTAATATTACCCTATTCATGCCGAGGCGGCATGTGCGGCAGTTGTAAAATGAAGCTGGAAAGCGGCGAAGTTAAACAACTTGCCGATGACGGTTTAACCGACGATGAGAAAAAACAAGGGTATATTCTGGCTTGTAGTTGTATTCCACAATCGGATATTGTTGTTAGTGTAAGCTAAACAGGTGGATGATGATAAAACTTAATGCTGACTTAGGTGAAATCGACAATGGGCATAATCACGATGCCCAGCTGATGCCGTACCTTGACCAAGCGAATATCGCTTGTGGTTTTCATGCCTCAACACCGTTATTGATGCAACAAACGGTAAAGCTTGCGATAAAACATCAAGTCACTATTGGTGCTCATCCTAGCTATCCCGACAAAGAAAATTTTGGTCGAACATCAATGCAGCTAAGTAACGACAACCTCATCGCTTGTTTACATTACCAAATTGGTGCGCTCCAAACGATATGCCATGCACTACATGCGAGCGTTGAGTACGTTAAACCCCATGGCGCACTCTACAATGACATGATGGTTAACCTCGATATTTTTGCCAGCGTTTGCCAAGCCATCTCACTATTATCAACTGACCTGCCACTAATGATCCAAGCACTGCCCGATGATGCGCCCTACCGAAAAATTGCCAATCAATACGGCATTAGTTTATGGTTTGAAGGCTTCGCTGATCGGGCATATCAAGACAACGGTTTATTAGTATCAAGAGCACAACAAGGCGCAGTTTTAAATGACACGCAACAAGTACTTAGGCAAGTGCAGCAATTATATCGCCATCATCAACTCACAACGATTAATCAGCAAACCTTAACACTGAAAGTAGATACGCTATGTGTACATGGAGATAACCTTGCGGCCATTCAATTAGTGCAAGCAATCAGGCATTGGCTCGATGAACAAACGTGAAACTGAGGTTAGCTTTTATCCCAGTAGTGAAAATACCCTGCTGCTCACTTGGCCTGAGCGAATTTGCCAACAACAACATCAAAGGATAATGGCGTTAAACGCACTGATCACCAAAGAGCTTGCGTTAGTTGTAGATGAAACAGTGATCAGCTACAACGCATTGATTGTTTATTATGCCTTTGAAAAAATTACCTATTTGCAATTGTGTCAGCGAATTTCTGCGCTGTTAGAACAAATTGCGCAGGTACAAATTTCACCGGCTGAGCAGCAAACCTGTATCGAAATTCCCGTTTATTATGGCGAAGAAGTCGCACTTGATCTAAATGAGGTTGCCAAGCGCTGTCAGTTAACGCGTGAGCAAGTTATCAAGCTGCATAGTCAAACAACATATCATGCATACGCCTTGGGGTTTACTCCGGGCTTTTGTTATCTTGGAACTTTGGCTAAAGCACTGGCGTTACCACGAAAAGACACGCCTCGCCTTGCAATTCCTAAAGGGGCAGTCGCGATCGCCGAACAACAAACCGCTGTGTATCCAACGGTTAGTCCTGGCGGCTGGCACATCATAGGTCAAACGCCATTGCCAATGTTTACCAACGACGCTGAGCAGTTTATCCCGACCATCAGTGTTGGCAGTCAAGTCACTTTTAAAGCCATCAATAAACAACGTTTTGTTGAGTTAGGTGGTCAACTCGATTTATCAATGCCCTCGCAAAAAGTGAGCCGTCGATGAATCAGCTGACGATCACTAAGCTTAACGGCATAGCTAGCATGCAAGACTTAGGTAGAAATAACGCACAACATCTTGGTTTTAGCGGCAGTGGTGCTGCCGACGAATACAGCTTTTGTTTAGCAAATAGTTTAGTAGGCAATGCCGTTAACACGCCAGCACTGGAAATCACCTTAGGTCAAATAAGTTTAACGGCCAATGCCCCTTGTCGATTTGTCCTGACTGGCGCCGATTGCCAAGCAACTATTGTTCAAGCAAATCTGGCGACGACGCACCAAGTTAACACCAATCAATGTTACCTACTGGCTAAAAATGACACCTTACAATTACACGCACCTAAACAGCAATTACATAGCTACCTTGCTGTTCAAGGTGGTTTTATTTGTCAGCGATGGTTAAACAGTGCAAGCCAAGCAAGCAATGAATTTACATTAGGCTTTGGCGATCCCACAATCGGTTGCGGCAGCTCATTATTATTTCCTGAGCTACAACATGAAGCACAAGCGAAGATCAAATCGCATCATCATTTTTTCATCAAGCGGGGGAGCTCAATTTACGTTTTTTGGCGAGTCAATTATGGCAGTCATTATCCGCGCAACAACAGGCACAATTTACCGAACAAAGTTATCAGATATCCGCAAACAGCAATCGCATGGGCTATCGCTTAAAAGGAACGCAAACTCGATTAGATATTGCTGATAGCATACGTTCCACACTTTCTAAACCCGTTTGTTTTGGTACTATCCAATGTCCAAGTGACGGACAGCCCATTGTCCTAATGAAAGATCGACAAACCGTTGGCGGTTATCCGGTGCTGGGCACTGTCATACAAACTGACTTATTTCGTCTCAGCCAAAAACGTCCCGGTGAAACGGTGCGGTTTGTACCAACGACGCTGGCTCAAGCTCAGGCTCAACTTGCTGCGTTTCGAGAAAAATTTTCTGATTAAAAAATATTTATCGTTTTTTGCATCCAAAGCATGCACTCAATGCATCATAGTAAATAACAAGACAATTAATTATTAAGAGAGTTATTTATGCCAGCACATGAAGTTTTTATTCCCGTATTCCTATTTATCTGCATCGCAGCGGTAATATGGAGTTATATCAACCATGTCACTAAAGTGAAACAAGAACAGCAAGTAACCTTGCAAAAGCTTATCGACAGCGGTCAAGCATTATCGCCTGAGTTAATTGCCAGCATAGCCAAACCAAAAAATCAAAATGAAAACAAAGATTTTTCTCGCGGTATCTTATCAATTGCCATCGCGGTCGGTATATTTATCTATGGTTATTTCGGTATCGTTAATGAAGAAGAATTTACTTGGCTTGCCGCTTTTCCGTTAACGATAGGGATCGGCTATTTGTTTATCTACAAATTTCACCCAAAAGATCAGGACTAATTTTGCAACAACTAAGCAATGAAAGTCAGTTGATCGCTAAGGTAATATTAACTGGCGATCAACTTGCGTTTACCAAGTTAGTGCAACACTACCAGCAAGCTGTTCGACAATATTGTCGACGGCTTTGTGCACCTGATCATGCTTTAGCCGATGACATTGCTCAAGAAACTTTTCTTCAAGCCTATAGAAAAATTGCCTTGTATCAAGGTCGTGGGAAGTTTCAGGCGTGGTTATTCCGTATCGCCTATTTTCAGTTCTTACAGTATTTAAGAAGTAAAAAAATCGCTGATCAGTTACCCACAGATCTCGAGAGCCCTGACAGCCATACCGACGCCATGGAGACACGAGATCTTGAAAAAGCAATGGAACAGCTACCAGCCAATGAACGTGCCTGCTTAACTTTGCACTATTCATTTGGTTATACGCATGCCGAGATCACTACTATATTGGCAATGCCATTAGGTACAGTAAAATCACATAGCCGACGAGGTAAAGAACGACTAAGTCAGCTATTAAACGTCTCATCATCCACTTCGGCTGACCAAAGCGTCGCTTAGGAGAACGTCATGACAAATTTAGAGCAGTTATTACAAACACCGCTTGCCACCATTGCCGATAATGGTTTTAGTAAGCAAGTCATCGAAAAAATCCAACGCTACCAGCGTATACGCACGATGGTGCTAACCAGCCTATATAGTTTTGTGGCGATGATGTTATTACTGTTTTATCCGGTACGTCAGCTTGTCACTCAATTTGTTGATGCGCTTATAGCGACTAGCCAACACGTTAACCAAGCGTTATTCTCTGGTGAATCATTGTTCACAACACAATTCAGCGCAATTAAGGCTATATTACAACAACCAACAATGATGCCATCGCTGATCATTATTACCATTTTTAGTGTGTTTTTTTTACTGCATTTCATTCAGGATAACTAGCAAAGATTGTTCTTTGATTTACATCAACAAAAGCACTGAATTTGCACACTTTTTCTCCGGCCTTGATCGTTATCAAGTCACCTAACTATTTCCTTAGGCATTATTCCTGTCAATTACGATAAAAGATCATTTAACAACCTCTAATAGGTGGGAAATAATAATGAAGACTCACATGAAAACACTCTCTCTTTCTCTAGTAAGTTCAGCAATTTTAGCCACTCTGTCATTCGGTGCAGCAGCAGGTGATAACAACTCAGTTTCACAAGCATTGGCAGACAGCAAAGTAAACCTTAGCTTGCGTGCCCGATTAGAAACTGTCGATCAAGACGGTGCTAACGGCGCAGCTGATATTGATGCAACAGCGCTAACCTTACAAAGCCGCTTAACCGTGCAATCAGGCTTTTATAATGGTTTTGGTTTAGGTGTAGAAGTGGATAACGTTACCGCACTAGTTGATGACTATAACGATTTAACGCTTAGTTATTCAGGTTCAGATGCTGTGGTTGCCGATCCAGAGATCACTGATGTTAACCAAGCTTATTTACAATACAAAACCGACAAATTAACCGCTACTGCGGGTCGCCAACGTATTTTACACAATAATCAACGTTTTGTTGGTGGTGTTGGCTGGCGCCAAAACGAGCAAACATATGACGGATACCGTTTGCAATATCAAGCAACAGATAAGTTCTCAGTAGACTATAGCTATATCTTCAACGTTAACCGCATCTTTGCTGCAGATAGCAAGAAAGCGGATGATCTTTCAGGTGATTTCCACTTTGTTAATGCCGCTTACAAGATCGACAATAACCATAAAGTTTCAGCATTTGCCTATGTACTAGATTTTGATAGTGCAGCAGCGATGTCAAGCAGCACATACGGTGCTTTATATAATGGTAAATTTGATAGTGTTTTTGTTAACGCAAGTTATGCGACACAAAGTGACAATGGCGATAACCCAGTCAGCTATGATGCGTCATACTACAATTTCGAGCTTGGCGCTAAATTAGAGAAATTCACCGTATTAGGCGGCTATGAATTACTCGGTAGTGATAATGGTAACGCAGCATTTAGTACGCCTTTTGCTACATTACATAAATTCCAAGGTTTCGCTGACAATTTCTTAGGTACTGGCAGCAGCACTGGATTTAAAAATGGTGTGGAAGACCTTTATCTAACAGTAAAAACTAAACTTTCTGATGTTGGTATTTCAGCGACATTCCATGATTTATCATCTGACGAAGGTAGCATAGATTACGGTACAGAATTTGATATTGCAGCATCTTACAAGATTGCCAAAAAATATAGCCTACTACTTAAGTACGCTACTTATAGTGCTGACGATTTAGCGACTGACACTAACAAACTATGGTTACAAGTTGCCACTAAGTTTTAACAATAACGCTTAGTGATAGTAAAAAGGCCAAATGAAAATTTGGCCTTTTTGTTTTTGACGCACATATCGCTTTACTAGCGGCTAGAACACTAAAAATAATAGATGAATTGTTGCTGAGCAAACTATAGAATAGCGCGACTTATTCAGGCAGTTATTCAAGGTTATTCTGTGTTATTGATGATCGACAATTATGATTCGTTTACCTACAACCTAGTGCATTATTTTCGCAGTTTAGGGCAAGAGGTTGTCGTTTATCGTAATGATCAAATCACCATAAAAGAAATAGAACAATTAGCGCCACAGTATATTGTGATTTCTCCTGGGCCTTGCGATCCTGACCAAGCAGGAATTTCACTTGACGTCATCGCACATTTTGCTGGCAAAATCCCTTTATTGGGTGTTTGTCTAGGGCACCAGTGTATTGCGCAATATTACGGCGCTAACATCATCAAAGCGCCAAAAGTGATGCATGGCAAAACCAGCCTAGTAAACCATAGTAACGAAAGTGTTTTTAGCCAATTAAATAACCCGTTGACGGTTACTCGTTATCATTCTCTCATTGTAGATAATGCGTCGGTGCCCGAGCAACTTAAAGTGATAGCCTGGGTCGACAATAACGAAACAGGACAACAAGAAATTCAGTTTGTAGCCACTGCCGGAGGTAACGGTAGTTATTTCAGATTGGATCAAATTCATTTCATTCCAGTTGAAGAAGATCAAAACTGGCCACGTGTTAACATTAACGATGGTAGCTTGGTATATAAAGAAGATTTGGAAGCAGGAAA
>JBNKXM010000030.1:0-10052 GCA_050300315.1 Thalassotalea sp.
TTATTAGTTTGCTTGATTTATTATCTAGAATAACAACTAATCGAGATTAAATTTAGATAAGTCTATCCGAGTAGCAACCGCATCATTATATAATTTTTCAACGCGAACACGCTCTTCACCTGCTAATGGTAAACGTGGCGCTCGGGTAATTTCACTACCACGCCCTGCAAGCTGTTCACAGAACTTGATACATTGCACTAAGGTTGGAATGGTATCTAAACGTAGTAATGGTAAGAACCAGCGCCAAATTTCTAGTGCTTCTTGATAACGACCTTGTTTCGCCAGCTTGTAAATTGCCACCGACTCTTGTGGGAATACGTTGGTTAAACCTGAGATCCAACCGGTACAACCAAGCATTAAACTTTCTAACGCGATATCATCAACACCACCAAACACGATAAAACGATCACCAAACGCCGCATATAATTCTGAAATTCGACGCGTATCTTCAGTCGCTTCTTTAACTGACACTATGTTTGGCTCTTCTGCTAATATCCGCATACCTTCGATTGAAACATCAACACCATACGTCACTGGGTTGTTATAAATCATGATAGGTAAACCACAATTTCTCGCCACTTGCTGATAATGATGAATCGCTTCAGCTTCAGTAGAACGATAAACCATACCCGGTAATACCATTAAACCATCAATACCTACTTGTTCACACATTTGCGAATATTCAACGGCAAACTGAGTAGTGGTTTCTGCAACACCAGACAGCACAGGTACTCGACCTGCAACAACCTCTTTCACCGCAATCAAAATGGCTTTTTTCTCTTCACGGGTATGTGAGCAATTTTCACCAACCGTACCTAACGCAATAATACCGTCAACGCCTTCTTTGATTAATGAGTCAACCATTTGCTGAGTCGCTGCAAAGTTGATCGACATATCATCATTGTATTGCGTGGTTACCGCTGGATAGACACCTTGCCAATTTATTTTCATCATCTGTTTTTACCGCACTTGTTAAATAATAAATACCGTCAAAGTATTTGTAGAAATAATATCGCATATTGTATACAATTATTTTATTCGCACAAGTATAATGTATAAAAAATATTTTTAAGGTGTATTAAATGCAGTTAAAAGCCTGTAATTTTAGTCATTATCAAACAATTAACACGATTGATGCACATACCGAAGGTGAGCCATTACGTATCATTACCAGTGGTTATCCTAAGATCATCGGCGACACTATTTTACAAAAGCGTCAATACCTAACCGAGCATTTAGATCATTTACGCCAGCTATTAATGTTTGAGCCTAGAGGCCATGCCGACATGTACGGTGCATTGCTCACCGAGCCGTGTACAGAGCACGCAGATTTTGGCATTTTATTTATGCACAACGAGGGCTATAGCAGCATGTGTGGTCATGGCATTATTGCCGCTGTATCAGTCGCAATAGAAAGCCAAAGCATCGCCATGCCAAAAGCAGATGAATTTATCGGCATTGATTCCCCCGCAGGTTTTATTAAAGCCTATGCCGAACGAATTGATCAGCAACTGCAAGTAAGTTTTGATAATGTACCTTCGTTTGTTGAGGCCGTTGATCGTTCACTGGTGATCCCATCACTAGGTACGGTTAACTATGATATTGCATTCGGCGGTGCCTATTATGCATTTGTTGATGCCGATAAACTTGGGCTAGATTGTTGTCCAGAAAATCATCAGCAGTTAATTGAAGCAGGCCGTGCAATTAAACAAGCTGTGATTGCTGATCACTTAATCACGCATCCACAAGAACAAGACTTAAGCTTTTTATACGGCACTATTTTTTACTCAAAAGCCACCTATGATGACAACTCTCACTCAAAGCATGTCTGCATCTTTGCTGATGGTGAGGTTGATCGTTCACCAACCGGTACAGGTGTTTCGGCAAGAGCTGCGCTGTTAAGCGTGAAAGAAGGATTAACCGAGCAAACGCCTATTACTATTGAGAGTATTGTCGGCGGTAAAATGACGGTCAGTATTGAGCGTCAGTTAACCTATTATGATAAGGCAGCGATCATTCCGCGAGTCAGTGGACGGGCATTTATTACCGGCGTTCATCAATTTGTTTTAGCGCCAAATGATATTTTCCCCCAAGGGTTTATTTTACGTTAATTTATTTTTTAAGGCATAAAGACATGCAAAGCGAAAACCAACACATGAACATTGCGGTTATCGGCGCCGGTATTGTCGGCATCAACTGTGCTGTAGAACTGCAATCTCTTGGTTATCAAGTAACACTACTCGATAAAAATGGCATAGGAGAAGGTTGCTCTAAAGGCAATGCTGGTCATTTTGCCACTGAGCAAGTGTTCCCATTAGCCGAAGCAAGTTTACTTTGGCAATTACCGAAAATGCTGCTCGATCCACTCGGTCCTGTGGCATTATCACCAAGCTATTTCCCTCGAGCAATCCCATGGTTCTGCCGTTTCATCGCCAATATGAGCAACTCAAAACGCGCAAAAAATACCGCGGCATTAAAAGCTCTTAATGAAAACGCCATCGCTTATTACAAACCATTACTCAAAGCCGCTGATGCTGAGTATTTATTAACAGAACACGGCAGTTTATTGGTATTTGAACAAACACCGCTTAATAAAATCAGCCAAATACAACAACATTACCTTTCACAAGGTGTTGCGGTTGAGCTTTTAGATAGAGCACAAGCGTTAGCACTAGAGCCTGAGCTTAATGTAAATATTCAACACGCATTATTTTTTACCGAAGTTGCGCACACCATTGACCCGCTTGAATTAAGTAAAAAACTCGCGAGCTATGCATTCGCGCTAGGATGCCAATATCAACAATTTGACGTTGAACACATCAAACACCACAACGACGGTGTCGAATTAACGAACAAAGAAAGCAGTTTACGCTTCGATCACGTAGTAATTGCCACTGGCGCTTGGTCAGAGCAGCTATTAAATTCACTTGGTTACCACTTACCAATAGAAGGTGAACGTGGTTACAGTCTAGATTTATCGGAGCAAACCATAGGCACTTTGTCTCGCCCCGTTGCTTCGGCAGAGCGACGATTCATTATTACGCCAATGTCTCATGGCTTAAGGCTAGCTGGTACCGTCGAATTTGCCGGTCTAAAACAAAAAGCCAATATGAAGCGCGCAACCATGCTTCATAAAAATGCCAGTTATATCTTGTCATCACTACCGAAACTTGACGCTAACGAGCAACAAGGCTGGTTGGGCTTTAGACCGTCTTTACCCGATTCACTCCCCGTCATCGGCAAAGCGCCAAAGCACCGCCATATCACGTTAGCATTAGGACACCAGCATTTAGGATTAACGCTCGGAGCAATTACTGGCAAACTGATTGGTCAGATCATTACCAATCAAGCAACCGATATTAACATCGCACCTTTTTGCCTTAGTCGATTCAACTAAGTAACTACACGTCATTCACAACAGAGTGGCTAACTTACTCATGTTCTGACTAAACCGGTTTGGAGATTTATTGATAAATGTCAATAAATCTCTTTGTCCGTTCTATATACTGAAGATATTAACGTTTTTGCCAGTCTGTACTAGGCTTAAATACAATGTTCATCTTATGGAAGATTTTAATAGGGATCCATGCAACAACAAATAGTTATCTTTTTAAAAGCCCTATTAGGAAGTGTAAAAGACTTACTTCCGATTATTGTTGTCATCGCATTTTTTCAAATTATTATCCTTCAACAACCCCTGCCAAACCTAAGTGATATTTTTATCGGCTTGATTTTAGTAGTACTTGGGCTGACCTTCTTTATCTATGGTCTTGAAATGGGCTTGTTTCCCATTGGTGAATCAATGGCACAAGCATTTGCTCGCAAAGGTAGTCTCTGGTGGCTACTGACCTTTGCTTTTTGTTTAGGATTTGGTACCACCATCGCAGAGCCCGCACTGATCGCAGTCGCCAAAGAAGCTGCCTTAGTCGCCGCAAATGGCGGCATTATCGATGAAAGCGCTACTAGGCAACGCCTATATGCCGATGGCTTACGATTCACCGTGGCATTTTCAGTAGGTCTTGCCATAGTCATTGGTGTCATCCGCATAATTAAAGGCTGGCCAGTGCATTACTTAATTATCGGTGGCTATATTATGGTGGTGATCATGACCTCATTTGCGCCACATTGGATTATCGGTATAGCTTATGATTCTGGCGGCGTAACCACTTCGACGATAACAGTACCGCTAGTTGCCGCACTCGGTGTTGGTTTAGCGTCATCCATCAAAGGCCGAAATCCGATGATCGACGGTTTTGGCCTGATCGCGTTTGCTTCTTTAACCCCTATGATATTCGTCATGGCTTACGGCATGGCAATAGGGAGTTAATATGACGATATTTTTTGAGTTTATCGCCACATTAAAAGCAACAATGTCAGATGTCCTGCCGATCTTATCTATCATTCTTGTTTTTCAATTGTTAGTGATCCGCAAACCTATTCCTAAAATTAAACAAGTTGGATTCGGTTTTTTGTATGTTTTGATCGGCTTAACATTATTCTTACTTGGCCTTGAAAAAGCGCTGTTTCCCTTGGGAAAAATGATGGCGGAACAGCTTACCGCGCCAAGCTTTATATTTTCAGAGCATCCTCAAACTAACATCAGTCATTGGGCTGATTATCTGTGGGTTTACGTTTTTGCCGCTGCGATAGGATTTAGCACTACCATAGCAGAGCCTTCACTGATCGCCGTAGCCTTAAAAGCTGAAGAAGTTTCCGGTGGCGCGATCCACGCGAACAATTTACGAATTGCTGTTGCTATCGGCGTTGCTCTTGGCATTTCAGTGGGTTGTTTTAGAATTGTCGCTGGTCACCCACTTCACTATTATATTATTATCGGTTACCTCATTGTGGTTATCCAAACGATGTTTTGTCCCAAACTTATCATCCCCTTAGCTTTCGATTCTGGCGGCGTGACCACATCAACAGTAACCGTGCCGTTAGTCACAGCACTCGGGCTAGGGCTCGCCAGTACGATTGAAGGAAGAAGCCCACTAGTTGACGGTTTTGGATTAATCGCATTTGCCAGTTTATTTCCTATTCTTTCAGTCATGGCATACGCACAAATAACACAGAGAAAAACCCACAAAAGTAAACGTACAAAAAGGTAAACATTATGCAATTTAAACTACTCATTGCTTTTGTTGATGACAATGTAACAGAAGCAGTAATGAAAGAAGCGCGACGAGCAGGCGCAACAGGCGCCACCATCATTAATAATGCGCACGGCGAAGGTATTAAACGTCAACGAACATTTTTTGGCATGCAGCTTGAAACGCAACGTGATGTATTACTATTTGTCGTTGAAAAACATTTATCAAGAAAAGTATTAGAGCGCATTGCTAAAGTCGCAGGCTTTGACGATGAGCCAGGAAAAGGTATAGCGATCCAAATCGATGTTGAAGACGCCGTAGGTGTTGCACATCAAGTTGAACGACTAAAAGGTAAAGTTGAGGAAGAATTATGACGCAGAAATCAGTTCAAGTGAAAGATGCAATGACAACAAATTGTTATCGCTTTGCCGATGGCATGCTCACGGTAATGGAAGGCATTAAACTTGCCCAACAACATAAAGTCAAAGCGCTGATCATTAATAAACGTAATGACAACGATGAATATGGCCTAGTCATGTTAGCCGATATTGCTAAACAAGTGATTGCCAAAGATCGCTCGCCTGAGCGCGTTAACTTATATGAAATCATGGCAAAGCCTATCCTAACGGTACCATCAACAATGGATGTTCGTTATTGTGCGAGGCTATTTGAGCGCTTTGGCATTCACACCGCACCGGTCATGGACAATAACGAAATTATCGGTATGGTTGATTACACAGATATGGTGTTATCACACGTTACAGATTAGTTATCGAGCTTAGTTAATAGAGTTTAGTTAATTAGCTAGGTGAGCTAATAATTCACCGCTTATTTGCTGACTAAGCCACTTTGCTGTAACGGTGGCAATAACGTTAATGCTAAATGAAAGCGGATATGGCTTAACTGTCAATATCACAAGTGTATTGAAAATAGCATCATCGAGAGGCATAGTAACCTTAGGTTATTTACCGTAGCACAAGGAGATATCATGAGTGTCACTGAATCCAAGCAATGCGAGCTAATTTTTTATACTAATCCTGCCTCTCGCGGGCAAATTGTCCGTTGGATGCTCGAAGAAGTTGGCGTGGAGTATCGCCAAGTGCTGCTTCACTATGATCAAAGCATGAAAGACCAAGCATATTTAGCCATTAACCCTATGGGCAAGGTACCTGCTATTAGCCATAGAGGTAAGGTAGTGACAGAATGCGCGGCAATTTGTGCTTATTTGGCCGATAGTTTTTCAGAAAAAGGATTAGCCCCTAAGTTAAATGAACGAGCCGATTACTATCGCTGGTTGTTTTTTGCCTCAGGTCCATTAGAAGCTGCCATTATCGACAAGGCTCGCAATATCAGTATATCTGATGAGCACAAACGCATGGTCGGTTATTCGGGCTACCAACAAACCGTTGATGTACTGGCCAAAGCGGTTACTGCAAATTCATTTATTGCAGGAGATAACTTTAGCGCCGCAGATGTTTATGTTGGCTCTCATGTTATTTGGGGAATAGAATTTGGCACCTTGCCTAAACGTCCAGAATTTGAAGACTATGCAGATAAACTCAAGACTCGATCTGCTTATCTTGCTGCGAAAGAAATCGACGCTAAACTGATGGCTGAGCAAGGCTAACTTCTACTAATTTGGCAAGGGTGATGACAGATTAATCAGTCATTGCCCTTTCAGCTCAAAAGTTATAGACAGTTACTGCGCTTTACTTCAATTATCTATTACTCGCGTGCAACGGCGCGTGTTATAACAAAACAAGTGGCTAGAAAAAATCAATAGATACAGAAAATTTGAAAACAATTAGCATTAATCACCCTAAAGAGCTGGCGCATTTACGCCGACTTGCATTAGCAACTCAAGGTTTGCTTGAGACTCAACCGTTTGGCTCTGGTATAGCAGGCGTACGTAAAGCCATTAATCATTTAGGTTATATCCAGCTAGATACAGTTTCCGTGGTAGAACGCGCGCATCATCATGTGCTTTACTCTAGAGTACCAACTTTCAAGCCAGCAATGCTTAACCAAATGTTACGCAAAGGCGACATTTTCGAATATTGGGCTCACGCCGCGGCATTTCTGCCAATCGATGAGTTTCGATTCACCTTACCCTATAAACAAGCGATTAAAGACGGTCAAATCCATTGGTATAAAAACCAAAATAGAAAGCTGATGAACGAGTTACTGGCTCGAATTCGCGCCGATGGTCCTTTACGTTCTCGAGATATTGAATCTACGACGGCAAAGCGTGCTGGTTGGTGGGATTGGAAACCAGCTAAAAAAGCGTTAGAGCAACTTTATATGGAAGGCGAACTGATGATTTGTGATCGTCAGGGCTTTCAAAAAACTTATGACCTCACCGAACGCGTTTTACCATCACATGTAAATAGCCAGATGCCAAGCAGTGAAGAATTTGCCGAGCACGTCATTAATAAACAAATGCGTTGTCATGGTTTTGCCTCGCTCAAAGGCCTGACCTATAACGAATCGAAGAATGCAAAGTTACGCAAAGCGGTAAAAACGTTAGTTAATCAAGGATTAGTTGATGGTACTTTACAGCAACTTCAATTAAGCAACGGGGAAATACTTATCATAGAGGCTGGCGCATTTGACCGCAGTCTACCTCGTGTAACTAATCGTCTGCAGATCTTGTCTCCATTTGACAATAGCGTGATTCAACGCGACAGACTAAAAACAATATTTAATTTCGACTACAAGATTGAATGTTATACCCCCGCAGCAAAACGGCAATATGGTTATTTTTCTTTGCCGTTACTCTATCGTGATCAATTTATTGGTCGTATGGATTGTAAAGCACATCGAAAGGAGCGGCATTTAGAAATAAAATCTCTGCACTTTGAAACACACAACTATGACCAAGATGCAGTAAACAGTGCATTTAAAAACGCTGTCTCGCAATTTAAGCAATTCCAGCAATGTGACTCAGTCTCTCTGACGCAAGTTATGCCAAAACACTTAACCCAAGATATTATTTTTTGAAAACTGACTAAATTATTGCACGAATAAATTATTACATTAGCAGAACGAACTAAATTCACAGATTTTTGTTAAAGTCACATTAATTGCGCTGGTTACGCTACACACACCACTTGCAATAAACCGCGCAGTTGACAGTTACACTTCTGAAAGTTTTTCTGGATTCTTAGTTTGATTGATAGGAACTTTAACCTGAAAGCTACAACCTACTTTAGTGTCTAACAACTTAATAGTACCGCCTAATTTAGCGTTCACTAAGTTGTATACTATGTTCATCCCTAAACCTGAGCCACCTTGCCCGCGCTTGGTGGTAACGAAAGGGTCAAAAATACGTTTTTTGATCTCCTTATCAAGACCAATTCCATTATCACTATACAGCAAGGTAAGAAAGCCATTACTTTCGGTAAACGTGATATTAATCTCACCTTCGTCTCGCCCTTCAAATCCATGGACATGAGAATTCGTCATAAAATTAGTCAAGATCTGATTCCATGCACTTGGATAGGTTACTAAATTAAGATCTTTATCAACTGACAGGTTAATGGTGTATTTTTTTCTTTTAAATAAAGTCTTAACTGTATTAACTACATCATTAACATGTTGTGCGAGATTAATATTCAATTCTGGATCGGTATGCTGTTCAACGGCAACAGATTTAAATCCTCGGATAAGTTCAACTGCTTTATTTAAACTTCGCTCGATAATTTCTTGGTACTCAATCAATAATGATAAAGTGGATGTTAATTGAGACTTAGTTAAATTTTCTTGCTCCACCGCTCGTGTTAAATCTAGCACTTTCTCTTTTAATGCGGTGATTGAAGTAACACAAATACCAAGTGGCGTATTCACTTCATGAGCGACACCAGCAACTAATTGTCCCAATGACGCCATTTTCTCTGACTGAACTAATTGATCTTTCGCTAAAGTTAAATCATCAAGCGACTGCTGTAACTGCTGATTACTTGCGGCAAGTTTTGCGGTGCGATCATACACCTTGATCTCCAATTCACCATTTAAACTAATCAAGGCATTTTCAGCCTCTTCAAGCTTTACGATGTCATTTTTAAGCGCCATACGCATATTGTTAATCGCATCGACTAAATCGTCGAGTTCATCCCGACTTTTGCCTCGATTATTTAGCACTAACGGATCATTCAAATTACTGGTATTAACATGCTTAGAATAATCAGTGATATGGTAAATATGGCGAGTGATGACCCAATGAACGATAAAAATGATGAACAAGGCGACAATAAAAATTTTGATCGATTCTGATGCTATGATAAAGCCCGCTTGTTGCCGCAGATCCTGATAAATATCTTGGTAATCTGCAGCAATATAAATCACGCCAATATCGTTTTCACCGTAAAAAATGGGGTATTCCACCACTTTTTTAGCAACAGCATTTTCATCACCATGCTGATACACTTTACCAAATCCCGTGGTTATTTTAACGAAACGAATATCTGGGAGTTCAACAATCCCCTGAATTTGTTGCTGTACTAAAGGTTCGTTAAAATCCCATAAACTGGTCGAAATAGATTGGATATAACTGGATTCAATATTTTCGAAACTTTGGTTTAGCCGTGCCAAATCCTTTTGATAAGCGACATAAACTTGGATCACGGTAGAGGCAAGTGACAATATGAAGCTACACAACAAAATATAAATTAATACACGTCGGCTTAGTTTATTATTCGCTGAGACCCTTGTATTCATTTATTATTTTCCCTACGCTTCGATACCTTAATTAAAATAGTCAAACGAGTGATTGTCAATAAATACTCTTAAGGATTACAATCTGTTAACATAAACCGTAGTTTTATCAGCAAAGTCAAACGATTATCGGGCTAATCATTAGCTAATGCAGCATAAACTAATTTTGCTGCCGCCAGATCTTCTAGCGCATGACCGACCGACTTAAATATTGTGATATCTTCTTGGTTGCGATTAATTTGGTATTGA